>PKDV01000067.1 GCA_002862715.1 Flavobacteriaceae bacterium
CGCTGTTGTTTTCTATTTTGTATCCGCTTTTTCTAAGTTTATTTTTATTTCTGTTTGAAATCCCAAACTATCTAATTAATACAAAGCCATATTTATTAATTCTTTGTTTTATAATTATTTTTTTGACTAGAGTTTTGTCTTTCACTATTGTTAGGCTCTTAAGAAAAAAACATTCTGTATTTCAAAAAAAAGTTTTTGTTATAGAGTCTAAAAAGTCAGAACCATTGATTGAATATATTGAATCAAACTCTTATACAGGCTATAAAAACATAGCCATTGCCCCAAAATTCTTAGAATACCAAAATTTTGGAAAGTTAAAAAAAACCATATCAGAATTGGAAATCTCAGTAATTTTTATTCCAATCGAAAAAGCCTTTGACAGAAACTTTCAGCACATGTTAGATTTGAAGTGGGAAAAAAACCTAAATATCCAACTCTATGCTAACTATGATTATCCAGTCAAAAATGCTTACGTAGACTATTTTGGCCTTGTCCAGTCTTTCCCTTATAGATCAAGTCCGTTAGAAATTGATTTTAATAGAACTATAAAAAAACTTTTTGATTTATTTTTTTCTTTCTCAATAATATTATTAATTCTCTCATGGATGCTGCCAATTATTGCTTTATTAATTAAAATCGATTCTAAGGGCCCTGTATTTTTTATTCAAAAAAGAAACGGCCTTAATAATAAAGTGTTTCGGTGTTTTAAGTTTAGATCGATGACCGAAAACAATGATTTAACCCAAGTTAAAAAAAACGATAAAAGAATAACGCGTATAGGTAAAATTCTTAGAAGGACTAGTATAGATGAATTTCCTCAGTTTATTAATGTTTTAAAAGGAGACATGTCAGTGGTTGGCCCTAGACCACACATGGAAATTCATAATGTCAACTATTCAAAACATTTGAAAAACACAACTCATCCATTTCAACAAAGACACAGCATTAAGCCAGGAATTACAGGGCTAGCACAAGTTCGAGGATTTAGAGGTGAAATAAAAGGTGAATCAGACATTATAAATAGAGTTAAGTATGATATTTTTTACGTAAAACATTGGACTTTTATTTTGGATATAAAAATTATCCTTAGAACTGCAATTAACTTGATAAGAGGTGAAGAGAAAGCATATTAGAAGTCAATTTTTTTCATAATTTTTGGTAACCAAATAAACACCAAACAGTATTCCTACAGCAGCAGAAATTTTTACCAATGAAAGAGCATCAGCACCAACTATAATTGCATAAGATATTCCTATCAGTGGCTGCAGGTAAGTAAAAACACCTACAGATGTTGCTTTTAAATATTTAAGAGCAAAAACATTCAGTAAATATGTTAGAAAAGTTGTTCCAATTACCACATAAGCAAATCTCCACAAAGCGTTTAATGGAAGATTTTCCCAAACCACTTTATCAAATTCCTTGTAGGTTATAGGAAAAGCCATAATAAATCCAAACAAAAACAACCATTTTAATAGGTGAACAGTGGTATATTTTTTTGATAGCGGCTTAACAATTATCAAGTAAACCGCAAACGCAGAGGCATTAATGACAAATAGAAAATTTCCCAAAGGTATATTTGGTGCATCTTGTCGAACTTCATTTCCAAAAACAATTAAAACAACAGCCCCAATAAAACCCAAAACAACCCCCCAAATTCTTTTAGCCACAAATTTTTCTTTAATCAAAATTCTTGAAAAAACAAAAACAAGTATAGGAGTAACAGTTATTAAAACAGAACTATTGATAGGAGTCGATAATTCAATCCCTTTAAAAAAACAAAGCATATTTAACGCCATCCCAAAAAAAGAACACAACAACATTCTTGGAAAATCATTTAATGAAACTTTTTGTTTTGGAATAAAAAAACTTACAGCCCAAAAAAGGACTGTCGCACCAAGAAGGCGTAGTTGAACAAAACCAAAGCCTTGAATAAAATGGGGCATTACCTCCTTAGCAATTGTATGGTTAAGCCCATATATAGTTGTTGCACCGAGCGCGGATAAAAGAGCAATTTTCCTTTTATCCATTAATAACGAAATTCATCATTTCAACTGTTGACTTCGAATTTCCGATATAAACTTTATTGTTCCAGATAAGTATTGGTCTTTTAACACAACTATACTCCTTTTCTAGTAATTCTTTAAATTTTTTTTCATTCATAATTAAACCATCTTGTTTTAATTTTTTGTAAACCAAACCTCTTTTGTTGATTAGAGCTTCGTAACTTTTTGTATAATTATAAAGAAAATCTAATTGATTTTTACTTAGAATTTTGTGTTTAACATCCTGAAGAAACGACTTATTTCCGATTTCAAGCATATTAATGATTTTTTTGCAAGTAGAGCAAGTAGAAAGAAATATAAATTTGTTTTCCATTAAATTGCGAAAATTATATCAAATATTAAAGTGAACAAACATAAATAAATTTGCTTAAATCAAGATGCTATGAAAAAAACTAAATTAGGACTAAATTCAAGGATAATACACGGAGGTCAAATTCAAGAAAAAGGATATGGAGCTGTAATGCCACCGGTATATTTTACTTCTACGTATTCTCAAAAAAAACCTGGAGAACACTTAGGGTACGAATATAGTAGGTCTGGGAACCCAACAAGGACCGCGCTTGAGTCACTAATGGCTAATATTGAATCAGGAAAATATGGGTTTGCATTTTCCTCGGGAATGGCGGCAATAGATGCAGTTATTAAAACATTAAATCCGGGGGATGAAGTTGTTGCTACCAATGACCTTTATGGTGGAACATACAGGCTATTTAAGGAACTTTTTTCAAAGTACAATGTAACATTTCACTTTATATCGTTTGAAAGTATTGAAAATGTAAGGAAACACATAAATAAAAAAACCAAATTGATTTGGGTTGAAACTCCCACAAATCCAATGATTAGGATTATTGATATTAAAAAAATCGCATCATTAACAAATGAACATAAAATTTTATTCGCAGTTGATAACACTTTTGCATCTCCATATTTACAAAGACCGCTAGAGATGGGTGCAGATATAGTAATGCACTCGGCAACTAAATTCTTAGCAGGCCATAGTGATGTAATACTTGGTGCTTTAATAACTAACAATGAAACAATCGCAAATAAAATAAAATTCATTCAAAATGCCTCTGGCGCAATTCCTGGACCAATGGACTCATACTTAACCTTAAGAGGCATAAAAACTCTTCACATAAGAATGCAAAGACATTGTGAAAATGCCAAAAAAATAGCTAACTTTTTAAATTCTCACCCAAAAGTTTCTAATGTTTTTTGGCCGGGGCTTAAAGACCATCCAGCACATTTGGTTGCAAAAAAACAGATGAGTGATTATGGAAGCATGATGTCTTTTAAATTAAAAGACGAATCATTATCAAAAGCATTTAAAACAGTTTCAAGAATGCGAGTCTTTACTCTTGCTGAGTCTTTAGGCGGGGTAGAAAGCCTTGTTGGTCACCCAGCATCAATGACACATGCATCAATACCAAAAAACAAAAGGATAAAGAACGGAGTAAGCGACGGATTGATTAGGTTAAGTGTAGGAATTGAGGAAGCATCGGATTTAATTAGCGATTTAGACAATGCAATAAAATAATTCATTAAATAAAGCGTAATTTAAACAATCAGTTATGAATAAAGTTATTAATGAATTCCTAAACGAAGTCAACCGGAGAAACTCTCATGAGCCTGAATTTATGCAGGCAGTTTCTGAAGTTGCTAGCACTGTCCTTCCATATATCGTTAGTAAAAAGATTTATCATGGTAAAAATATTCTTTTGAGAATGGTTGAGCCGGAGAGAGTCATTATGTTTAGAGTACCATGGGTGGACGACAGCGGTGAGATTAGAGTTAATCGCGGCTACAGAGTAGAGATGAATTCAGCAATAGGACCTTACAAAGGAGGGCTTAGATTTCACAAATCTGTAAATCTAAGTATTCTTAAATTTCTTGCATTTGAACAAGTTTTTAAAAACGCACTAACAACCCTACCCATGGGCGGAGGTAAGGGAGGCTCTGATTTCGATCCAAAAGACAAAAGTGATGCCGAGGTTATGAGGTTTTGTCAGAGCTTTATGACGGAGCTTTTTAGACATATTGGGCCTAATAGAGATATTCCCGCTGGTGACATTGGAGTAGGAGGAAGAGAGATTGGGTTTCTTTTTGGTCAATACAAGAAGTTGAAGAATGAATTTACAGGAGTTTTAACAGGGAAAGGGGTTTCATGGGGAGGTTCTTTGATTAGGCCTGAAGCAACAGGATATGGGACTGTCTATTTCGCTCAAAACATGCTAGAGAGAGTTGGAGATAACTTAGAAAACAAACAGGTTTTAATTTCAGGTTCTGGAAATGTAGCTCAGTATGCCGCTGAAAAGTGTATTATGTTGAACGCAAAAGTACTCACACTGTCCGATTCTTCAGGGTTTATTCATGATCCTGACGGTATTGACATCGAGAAACTAAATTATGTTATGAAAATAAAAAATGTTGAAAGACAACGAATAAGCAAATACGCGGATAAATACAGTCAAGCCAAATATTATCACAATCAAAAACCTTGGTCAATTCCTTGTCATGTTGCTCTTCCTTGTGCCACAGAAAACGAAATTACTGAAAGTAACGCAAAAGAATTAATTCTAAATGGGTGTTTTTGTGTAAGTGAAGGAGCCAACATGCCTTCAACCCCAACAGCGATTAAACATTTTCATCAAGCGAAGGTCTTTTATGCTCCCGGCAAAGCATCCAACGCAGGTGGGGTTGCGGTTTCAGGGTTAGAAATGGCTCAAAACTCTCTTCGCTACAACTGGACAAGAGAAGAGGTAGATCTTCGCTTAAAAAAAATAATGAAAGACATCCATGATTCATGCATAGTTTATGGAAAACAAAAAAATTATGTTAATTATGAAAAAGGAGCAAATATTGCAGGCTTTGTTAAAGTGGCAGACGCAATGTTAGCTCAAGGGGTGGTATAAAGCACGACAAATCAATTTTATTCGTTTTTCTTAAAATGAGAAGCTTTAAGTATATATTTTGTATATGTTTTTTTATTAATCAAAGCATTGTAAAGTCACAGACTCAGCAATGGCAGAGCCATTACTCTTTTTTTAATACAGTTGCGGCAGCTATAAATACAAATGATTTAATTGTAGGAGCTGATAACTCTATTTTTATTCATGACACTCAATCAAACACTAATTTAGAGATAACTACAGCAGATGGAATTTCAGGAGAGACCATAACATCATTACTTGGTTTAGAGCGAGAAATTTTAATTGGCCATGACACGGGACTAATTTCAAAAATAAATATCGATGATATGAAAGTTTTTAATGACAACTCAATTCAAAGAAAAATCACTATAGCCGCTAACAGAAAAAAAATTAATAATATATACTTGAATGAAACTACAGCTTATTTGTCAACAGGATTTGGAATACTTGAATTTAACCCTATTTCGTTTGAGTTTGGAGACACATATTATTTTAACGATGAGAATGGACCAATAAATGTTAATCAAACCATTGTTTTTGAAGATAATATTTTCGCCGCAACATCATCAGGTATATTTAAAAGCCCATTGAATAACCCATTAATTCTTCAGTTTGCATCTTGGGAAATAGTACTTGAAGGAAATTGGAAGTCAATTTTTGAAAAAAACGGGATTATATATGCTTTAAAAAAAAGTTTAGAGTATTCTGAACTATACGATATAACCTCATCTTTTCAGTTAATAAAAAAAATTAACGGCGATTTCCAAAGCATTTCCACAAACCTTTTTGGAACAGTATTGACATTCTCAAAGCAAATATTCCAATTAAACAATGATTTTGAAATTGAAGAAATTATTAATCCTTTAGACCATGAAATACAGACAGATTTTACTTTTGGAATAAAACACAATAATATTATGTGGATTGGGACCTCAGGCTCAGGCGTAATAAAATATAATAACCAAAACAGTTATGAAAACATAAGCCCTGATGGGCCATTAAATAATAATATTTTTGATATTTTGTCAACCAATACACAAATTTGGGTTGCCCATGGTGAATATGATTTATTTTATAACCCATATCCGCTGAATGAATATGGTATAAGCAGCTATGATAACATTAATTGGAACAATATTGGATACAATTCGTTGTTAGATGCAAAAAGTATAGTAAAAATAGTTCAAGACCCTAACAACATTTCTACGTTTTACGGATGTTCATTTCACTCAGGAATTCTTGAAATTAAAGATACTAACCCCGTTAATATACTTAATAGTGAAAACAGTGCTCTGGAGAGTGTTTCATTCCTAGGCCCAGACTACAAAAGCATACGGGTACGAGATCTTATTTTTGATGAAGACTCAAATTTATGGACTTTAAGTGCTTTGATTAAAAGCGGATTAAAAAAAAGAGATTTGTCAGGTAATTGGACATCAATAGACCTTTCTTCTGTAATTTCAAATTACCAGTCAGAGTCTGGATATTCTGAAATGGAATTATATGATGACATATTGTTTTTTGGAAGTTTAAATAACGGTTTGATTGGAGTCGACACGTCTAAAACACCTCCAATGCTAAAGAAAATTACAGGAGGAGATAATGGCTTAAAGAGTGATGATGTTAGGGTTATAAAGCTTGATAGAAATAATTATTTGTGGGTAGGAACTAGAGATGGCGTTTCGGTTTTGTATTCTCCCAATCTTTTTTTTGAAAACGAAACTTCTTTAAATTCGATAGTGGTTTCAGAGAATGGTAATTTAAGAGAATTACTGAGCGGTCAATTTATAACAGACATTGAGGTTAACAGCAATAATCAAAAATGGATTAGCACTGCTAGTTCAGGTGTGTTTTTGGTTAGTGAGGACGGTTCAGAGATTTTAAGACATTTTACCAAGGAAAACAGCCCACTTCCAACATCATCGGTTAAAACAATTGGCATAAATGACTCAGATGGCAAGGTTTATTTTGGCACTTTAAAGGGAATGGTTTCGTACCAAGGAACAGCTTTTTCAGAGTCTAAGGCACTTTCAGATGTAAGAGTTTTTCCCAATCCTGTAAGGCCTAGATATATTGGCTCTGTCATAGTTAAAGGCCTTCAAAAAAACTCTAGAATAAAAATAACTGATATTTCAGGTAATATTGTTTATGAAAAAATTAGTGATGGTGGAAGTATTTCGTGGGATTTACGAACGTTCAGCGGCAATAGAGTACACTCAGGAGTATACATTTTGTTCATAAGTACTGAAGACTCAATTTACACAACAACGGAAAAACTAATGGTGATAAATTAATGGATTGTTCAACTAATGCAATTGTTTTAAAGGCGATAAAATATGGAGAAACAAGCCTTATAATAAACATTTACACAGAACTATCGGGCTTACAAACATTAATTGTAAAAGGGGTCAGAACACACAGTAAAAAGAAATTATTTACAATGGGGATGTTTCAAAACCTTAACATTTTGAAAGTCAATTTTACTAGGAAAAAACAAATAGGCATTGGAATTTTAAAATCTGCAAAAGTTATTCACGCTTTATCTTATCAAGGAACAGATATTGTTAAGTCGGCAATTTCAATTTTTTCCGCTGAACTTTTAAATAACTCCATAAAAGAAGAAGAAAAAAACGAAGCCCTATACAATTTTTTAGTACAATCAATTAGATGGTTAGATGATATTGAAAAACCAGCCAATTTTACAATTGGCTTTATGATTGAGTTGACAAAATTTTTAGGCATTTATCCTGATACAACAGATATTGATAAAAAGTATTTTGATTTAGTAAACGGAGTGTTTACAAATAATAATAGCAGTAAGGGGTGTTATGCGGGAAGAAATATTTTTGTATTAAAAAAGTTTTTAGGTATGAAATTTGATGAGGTAGAATCAGTCTACATAAACAGAACAGAAAGAATGGAGCTCTTAGATATAATCGTTAAATATTACCAAACCCATATACAAGGGTTCAAGCCTCCAAATACATTAAATATTCTACATGAAGTATTTGATTAGAATAATTATTTTTTTTATTTCAGTTTCTACTTTTTCACAAAATGTAGAAGTTAAAGACATATTTAGCTTATTGCCAATTCCTGAAGTATTTGTTTTCGACATTAAAAAAGAAAAAATAGCAGTGTCGGACTCAATGGGGGTTGTTAATATTGAAAATTTTGAAAAAAATTCGACATTACAATTTAAACACATTGCCTACAAGGCATTAAAGATTCAAAAAAACAACATTAGTCAAAATCAAAATATATTCCTTACTCCTAATGCTGAAAAATTAAATGAAATTGTTCTTTCTGTTTCGAGGTCTTCTTATGACAAAAACAGATTGGCTAAGGAAGTGAAAGTTATTAATAATACTCAAATAAAGAGACTATTACCTGAAAATACATCCTCGATTTTAAATCAAATTCCAGGCATCAGAGTTCAACAATCGCATGGCGGGGGAGGTAGCCCTGTACTGAGAGGATTTGAAGCCAATAGAATTTTACTCGTCATAGATGGTGTTAGAGTTAACAATGCGATTTTTAGATCCGGTCACCTTCATAATTCATTAAGCATAGATCCGTTATCCCTTGAAAGAACAGAAGTCATTTTTGGTCCATCGTCCGTTGGCTATGGCTCAGACGCAATTGGTGGAGTAATACATTTCTATTCAAAGGAGCCACTTACAAACGAAATTAGAAAAACAGACTTCTCTTTCTCTACTTCAAAAAATTTTGGTCAAAATATTTCAAAAAACGCCTTTCTTTTCGAGTATTCTAATAAAAAATTTGCCTTACTGCAAAGTTTTTCTTTTTCGAGATTTGGTGACATAATTATGGGGAAAAAACGATATCATGGACATGAAAACTGGGGAAAAGTTTTTTATTATTCTCAAAACACAGACACAAAATATTACCCCTCACCAACAATTAATTCTAATCCAAATGTTCAAAAGAACACAAACTATAATCAATTTGATTTATTACAAAAATTTGTTTACAAACCATCTAATAACTATAAGTTGTTATTAAACTTCCAGCTTTCAAGAAGCAGCAATATAGCCAGGTTTGATAAACTCAATCAATTAAATGATAACAAGTTGAAATATGCAAGATGGGAATACGGACCACAAAAAAGAGTTTTAGTGTCTCCTCAATTACTTTTTTTTAGTGAAAAAGATTGGATAAAGTCCGGTAAAATCATCTTATCTCTTCAAACATTTAGCGAGTCAAGAATTCACAGAAAGTTTAATGAATTAACCAGGAAAACTCAAAAAGAAGAGGTTCAAGTTTATAGTTTAAATGGAGACTTCAGAGGAAATATTTTTAAAACAGATGACTTGTCTTATGGTGTTGAGGTTACGCATAATTCCGTAGAATCAAATGCTTTTTCCCAAGAGATTGAAATTTCGGAAAATAAGATTATTTCCCTTTCTGTAAAAACTCCAATTACAACAAGATATCCAAGTGACGGCAGTCAATATTTAACCTTAGCGGGATATATTGATTATAGAAAAAAATTTAATAACGCAACTCTTAATTTGGGCTTTAGACATACTTACAATCAACTCAAAGCTTTATGGCACGAAAAAGCTTTGATTGATGCAAGTTTAAATTATGTTTTTCAAAAAAACCAATCTTCGAATTTTTCTCTAGGATATAATTATGAAATTAATAAACGATGGAGTTTAAAGTCTATTTTCTCCACCGGATTTCGCGCACCCAATATTGATGATTTAGGAAAAACAAGAGAAAATAATGGAATTTTAAGTATACCAAACATTAATTTAAAGTCTGAATATATTTACAATATTGACTTTGGAATAAATAGAAAATGGACTAATGGAAGTTCTGTAAACTTAACATCATATTTTTCTATAGTTAATGATTATATAGGAAGAGGGCTATATTCAGTTATAAATGATATAACCACTGAAAACCCATCGACAATTTTATTTTCTGGAGATGAAGTGACAACCATTGCTAATTTAAATTTAGGACAGGTCAAATTATTTGGAGCAGAAATTGTGTGTGTGTGGAATGTGAGTTCTAAAATAGATTGGCAATCAAATATTACTTTTACCAAAGGAGAGGGAAATTCTCTAACAGGGAACCTTCCTTCAATAAGCCCAGTTTTTTTGTCACAAAAGATAAATGTTTCAGTTAAAAGAGGTGATTTGTTTTTAAAATGGGATTATTCTTTTTCTAAAAACTCCGAGTTTTTTAGTCCTTGGGGAGAAGACCGCTTGGAAGAAACACCTCTTATTGGAGAATCAATTTATGCTGGAACACCAAGATGGAGTCGTTTTGACATCAATTTTGAATATCCAATTTCAAATAGAGTATTTTTTTCTGCAGCATTAAATAATATTTTCGATAGTCATTATAGAGAGTTTGCATCTGGAATATCTTCGCATGGAAGGAGTTTAAGGGTTGCTTTAAAATATGAGATGTAAAGAAAAAATAGATGTAATTAATATTTATTTCTAAAATAATTACTTTCGCTTTCATATAATTCAATAAATGTTTCCTACATATAAAAACTTAAACCTCCCTAAAATATCTAATGAAATTTTATCTTTTTGGGAGACAGAAAGAATTTTCGAGAAGAGTATTGAAACAAGAGAGGGAGAGAAACAATTTATTTTTTTTGAAGGCCCTCCATCAGCAAATGGACTTCCAGGCATTCATCATGTATTAGCTAGAACAATTAAGGATATTTTTTGTAGATATAAAACTCAAAAAGGATATCAGGTAAAAAGAAGGGCTGGATGGGACACACATGGATTACCTGTAGAACTGGGTGTTGAAAAAGATTTAGGGATAACTAAAGTTGATATTGGAAAAAAGATTTCTGTTGACGAGTATAATGATGCTTGTAAAAAAGCTGTGATGAGATACACAGGTCTTTGGAATGACTTAACATTAAAAATGGGGTATTGGGTCGACACTCAAAGCCCTTACATTACATACAAATCGAAATATATTGAGTCTGTTTGGTGGCTACTAGCCAATTTATATAAAAAGGACTTAATTTATAAAGGGTACACAATACAGCCATATTCACCTGTAGCCGGAACAGGCCTTTCGTCCCATGAATTAAATCAGCCGGGATGTTACAGGAAAGTTACAGACACGTCTGTCACAGCTCAATTTAGAGCTAAATACAGCACGCTGCCGAAACCATTGAAATCAGAGATTCCTTTATATATTCTTGCATGGACAACTACACCTTGGACCCTACCATCAAACACTGCATTGACAGTTGGGGCAAAGATTATGTATGTTGTTATCCAAACATTTAATCAGTACACCGATTTACCTATTAGAGTTCTTCTTGCAGAAAAATTGGTTGAAAAATATTTCAACAATAAATACAAAAGAGTTTTTAAAATAAGAGAACTCATAAACACCAACAAAAAGCAAATACCATTCTTCATTGAACAAAAAATAGTAGGAAAACAACTTGAAAACATTAAATATGAACAAATTTGGGAAGAGAGTCCACTTCCATTCAAAAATGCTGATGATGCGTTTAGGATAATTTTAGGAGATTTTGTGACTACTGATGAAGGAACAGGTATTGTCCATACAGCTCCAACATTTGGAGCTGACGACGCGAGGGTTGCTATGGAGGCTTCTCCAAAGATTCCGCCTCTTTTAATACTCGACGAGAACAATCGACCAACCCCTTTAGTAAACTTCGAGGGAAAATTTAGACATGAAATTGGTTCTTTGGGTGGCAAGTATGTTAAAAACGAATATTACAATGATGAGGAAAAACCAAACAAATCAGTTGATGTTGAAATAGCGATTAAATTAAAAGAGGGGAACAAAGCTTTTTTAGTTGAAAAACATACTCATAGCTATCCACACTGCTGGAGAACAGATAAACCAATTTTATATTATCCTTTGGATTCGTGGTTTATTAATATTCAGAAAAACAAAAAAAGGATGGTTGAACTTAATAAAAAAATAAACTGGAAACCTTTAAAAACAGGGGAAGGAAGGTTTGGGAAGTGGTTAGAAAACGCAAACGACTGGAACCTTTCGCGTTCAAGGTTTTGGGGCATTCCATTACCAATTTGGAAAACCGAAGACGGAAATGAGACAAAAATTATATCCTCAATAAATGAGCTTAAAAATGAACTTCAAAAATCCGTAGAACATGGCCATATGATTAAAAACCCAATTTCAAACTTTGTGGGAGGAGACATGTCAAACGAAAACTATGAAAAAGTTGATTTACATAAACAACACACCGATAAAATGATTCTAACAAGTAGCACAGGAAAACCAATGTTCAGAGAAAAAGATCTTATTGATGTTTGGTTTGATTCTGGCTCCATGCCTTATGCTCAGTGGCATTACCCGTTTGAAAATAAAGAAAAAATTGAAAGCAACGAATCATTTCCAGCTGATTATATTGCTGAGGGGGTTGATCAAACAAGGGGTTGGTTTTACACATTACATGCAATATCTACTCTAATTTTTGATTCTGTAGCGTTTAAAAATGTCATATCAAATGGTTTGGTGTTAGATAAGAACGGTCAAAAAATGTCCAAAAGACTAGGGAATACAATTGATCCTTTCGAAACAATAAATAAATATGGGGCAGATCCGACAAGGTGGTATATGATAAGCAACTCTAATCCTTGGGACAATTTAAAATTTGACATTGAAGGAATAAAAGAGGTAAACAGAAAGTTTTTTGGAACATTGTACAACACTTATGCGTTTTTTTCTCTATACGCAAATATTGATTCGTTTTGTTTTTCAGAAAAGATAGTTCCAATTAAAAAACGACCTGAAATTGATAAATGGGTTTTATCTGAACTAAATACTTTGATAATCGCTACAACTAAATTTTATGACAATTATGAGCCGACAAAGGCATGTAGATTGATATCAAAATTTGTCATAGATGATTTAAGCAATTGGTATGTTAGGCTAAGTAGAAGAAGGTTCTGGAAAGGATCTTATGAAGAAGATAAAATTGCTGCTTATCAAACATTATATGAGTGTTTGATTGTAGTGTCAAAAATAATGGCTCCCGTTGCTCCTTTTTATTCTGAAATGCTTTATAGAGACCTCAACGGTTTTACAAAAAAAGAAAAAAGTATTTCTGTTCATTTAGCAAAGTTTCCTTATCCAAATGAATCATTGATTGATAAAAAACTAGAGGCTAGAATGCAAACAGCCCAAAAGATTTGTTCGCTGGTATTATCTCTTAGAAAAAAAGAAAAAATTAGAGTAAGACAGCCGTTGAAAAGAATAATGTTACCCGTGGTCAATGCTGAACAAAAAAAACAAATTGAATACTTTTCAAATATAATTCTTAACGAGGTTAATGTTAAGGAAATTGAATTTATGGATGACACCTCATCTATTTTTATTAGAGAAATAAAAGTCAATTATCAAGTCCTAGGCCCAAAGCTTGGCAGTAAAATTAAACAAGCGTCTGAACTAATTGGAAATTTTACTAAAGATGAAATAAATAGAATTGAAAAAGGTGAGAAATTAACTTTGAAATTGAACGAAAGAGAGGTTAAAATTGGATTGGAGGATGTGTCAATTAAAACCAGTGATGCAAAAGGATGGGTAGTCGCATCAGAAGGTAATTTAACAGTAGCGCTTGATATAAAAATTGATAATAAATTAAAGCTTGAAGGACTTTCTAGAGAGCTGGTAAATAGGATGCAAATTATAAGAAAAGAAGCCGGACTGGATGTAACAGACAAAATTCACGTTACGTTTACAAAAAGTGATGAGTTGTTGTCTATATTTGCGCAAAATAAAAGTTATATAAAAAGTGAGATTTTAGCATCTGAAATCATTGTTGTAGATGAAATTAAATCAGATGGTAAAGAAATAATATTTGAATCTTTTAAAACAAAAGTTAATATTGTAAAATCATTGTAATTATGGAAACTACAAACAGATATAGCGATAAAGAACTCCTAGAATTTAAAAAAATAATTTTAGAAAAAATCTCAAAGGCACAAAATGACTTAAAACTCTTGAAGAGCGCATATATGAACGATGGAAACAATGGAACAGATGACACCGCTCCAACATTTAAGGCTTTTGAGGAAGGCTCTGAAACTATGTCTAAAGAAGCGAACACTCAACTTGCTATTAGACAAGAAAAGTTTATTAGGGATTTAAAAAATGCTTTAATTAGAATTGAAAACAAAACCTTTGGAGTATGTAGGGTTACAGGGAAGCTAATTAGTGCGGAACGACTAAAATTAGTTCCTCATGCAACATTAAGCATTGAGGCTAAAAATATGCAGAGATAGTTTATGTCTTTAAAAAAGCTCAGCTGGATTATTATTCTTGTAATAATTCTTGATCAAGCATTAAAAATATTTATAAAATTAAATTATCCCATTACTTTTTTTGGTATGGAACCGATTATTGATTGGGGTTGGTTTAAATTATTGTTTATTGAAAACAAAGGAATGGCTTGGGGCGCTAGACTGGATGATTTTTTTCCATTCATTTCTGAAAATTCAGCAAAATTAATTTTGAGTTTATTTCGAATAGTTGCTGCTTTTTTAATTGGTTTTTGGCTTATAAAAACTTTTAATAAGGCGACTGTATTATATTCAATTGGTTTAGCATTGATTTTCGCAGGGGCAGTTGGGAACATTATTGACTCTCTATTTTACGGTTTAATTTTTTCTGACAGTTATGGAAGAATTGCAGAATTTTTACCGATTGAAGGAGGCTATGCGCCTTTTATGTTTGGTCATGTAGTTGATATGTTTCAATTTCCGATGTTTTCATGGGTTTGGCCTAATTGGACCCCTTTTGTTGGCGGACAAAGTTTTACTTTTTTTGAGCCTGTTTTTAATATTGCAGACAGCGCTATTAGTATTGGATTTGTATTTATTTTGTTCGGGGGAACAAAAAAAATCAAGTGAATTGTATTAATTTATTTGGAGTTATTATTATATCGAGTTTTTGATCCAGTTTTGTGAGGTCATCAATTTTTTCATATTTTTCAAAAAACGAGATTCCAATTTTTTGGACCTTTTTCTTGCAACGAACCAAAAACCTATCATAAAAGCCTTTTCCATATCCCACACGGTGACCGGCTTCATTAAAACATAGTAGAGGAACAACTATTACGTCAAGTTTTTTTGCATCTTCATAACAAATACTAATTGGCTGAAGTATTCCAAATTTATTTTTTTCAAGTTCAATATTTTCAGTCCACTTAACAGCCTCCATGTCTAAAAGATTATCTCGAACTTTAGGGAGAAAAACGTTATGTTGTTTTTCCAATTTTGAAAACCAATGTATCGTTGGTATTTCATGATGAGCAATGCTTGAGTAGTAAAGCAGAATAGATAGTTTTTTTTTACCAATGTATTTAATAAATAAATCAAAAATAACTTTACTGGCAGCATTTAAGGTATTGTCTTCAATGACAGCCCTCTTTTTTTTATAAATGCTTCGTAAATCAATTTTATTCGACATAGTTAAATATAATTATTATCAGCACATAGATTTTGTATTTTAGATATATGAGTGAAAAACTAGTTTTTGTAGCAAAGTCAATTCCAGAGAAGCCTGGGGTCTATCAATTCTACAATAAAGAAGACAAAATTATTTACGTTGGGAAAGCAAAAAACCTAAAAAAAAGAGTTTTGAGTTATTTTCAATCTAAAAAACACTCAAAAAAAACCTTACACCTAATTAATTCTATCCACAACTTGAGGCATATTGTAGTTCCAACGGAGTCAGATGCATTAATTCTTGAAAATACATTAATAAAAGAACACCAGCCAAGATATAATATATTATTAAGAGACGACAAAACATATCCATGGATTTGTATCAAAAATGAAAAATTTCCTAGAGTGTTTTTGACCAGAAAATTAATTAAAGACGGTTCAGAATATTACGGCCCATATACTAATGTAAAAGGAATAAACGCGTTATTGAATCTTATTAAAACACTTTATCCAATTAGAACCAGCAATTACAATTTAAGTCAAAATCAAATTAACAGAAAAGACATAGAATTATGTCTGAATGTTCATAGAACAAACGAAAACACTTTAATTCTTGGGTTTAAAGAACTTACTAATTCTTTAAAAAATATTTTAACAAAAGACGAGTACAATAATAATATTATTCAGGTAAGGCAGATATTAAATGGCAAATTTCTTAACATAAAAGAAAGTTTAAAAAAACAAATGCTCCTACATTCATCTAAATTAGAGTTTGAAAAAGCCCAAACATTAAGAGAAAAGTTAACAATGATTGAAAATTATCAGTCTAAATCGGTTGTTGTGAGTCCAAAAATAAATGATGTAGATGTATTTAGCATAGTTTCTGATGATAAGAATGCATTTATTAATTTCTTGCAAATTTCATTTGGATCGATTGTTAGGTTTCATAATACTATTGTTAAAAAAAAGTTGGATGAAACCGATCAAGAAATCTTAAGGGTTTTAATTGTAGAACTTAGAAGAAGGTTTTCGTCAAAATCAAAAGAAATATTTTTACAATTTGATTTAAAATTTGAAGACAATATTGTTACAGTGCCTAAGATTGGAGAAAAAAAACATCTTTTAGAATTATCTATTAGGAATTCTAAAATTTTAAAGATTGAACATTACAAGCAACTCAAATTTATAGACCCGGAGCAACACCAGAATAGAATCATGTTGCAAATGAAAAAAGATTTGCGATTAAAACATGAGCCAAATCATATAGAATGTTTTGACAACTCTAATATACAGGGGTCAAACCCAACATCTGCGTGTGTTGTATTCAAGTACGGAAAACCCAGTAAAAAAGACTATAGACATTATATCATTAAAGGAGTTTCAGGCCCCGATGATTATGCCTCAATGGAAGAAGCTGTTTTTAGAAGATATAGAAGAATTATTGATGAGAAATTAGAACTCCCGAAGCTATTAATTATTGATGGAGGCAAAGGCCAATTAAGCGCAGCGATTAAAAGTCTTAACAAATTAGAGATTAAAGGAAAAATACCTGTTTTAGGTATAGCAAAAAAATTAGAAAAACTTTTTTTTCCTGACGATCCAGTACCTCTGTATCTTGACAAAAGATCTGAAACACTTAAAATAATTCAGCAAATTAGAAACGAATCTCACAGATTTAGTTTGAGATTACACAGAAAAAAAAGAAGTAAGGGAGCTGTGGCCTCATCTTTAGATAATATTCACGGAATCGGAGAAAAAACAAAAATCCAACTTTTAAAAAAATTTAAATCTGTAAAAAGAATTAAAGAGGCTGAAGAGATTGAGTTGGTTCTTTCAATTGGAAAGTCAAAAGGAGCTTTAGTGTACAAACATTTTAATTAATTTTATAAAATGAACAGAAGATGTTTTTCATTGCTTTTTTTCATTTTCATTAGTTCAACGCTTTCCTCACAACAAAATTCAAAAACAGACGCAAGCTTAGTTAACTATTCGTCTAAGGTTCGTGATGCTTTTAAAGCCGGTGAATGGTTTAAGTTTAAAGTGTATTACGGAATCTTTAATGCTTGCTATGCCACATTAGAATTAAAAGAAGAAGAATATAATGGTTACAAAACTTTTCACGCAAAAGGAGTTGGAAGAACATCTGGACTTACTAGGTTTTTCTTTAAAATAGATGACTATTATGACTCTTATTTTTTGTCTGATGTAATTAAACCTGTTCATTTTATTAGGAACATTAGCGAAGGAAACTATAAAAAACACATCACTATTGACTTTAGTGACAATATAGCGAGTGTCACAAATATCATTAAGGGGACTCAAAATAAATTTAAAGTAAACCCAAATGCCCAGGATTTAATGTCATGTTTTTATTTTTTGAGAAATCATTTTGATATTGATAAAATGACTGTAGGAGACACAGCGACTGTAGATATGTTTTTTGATGATTCAAATTATGAGTTTGAGTTTAAATACCTTGGTAAAGAGAAAATTAAAACTAAATTTGGGAATGTAATGGCATTGAAATTTCGGCCCTTCGTTGTCTCAGGCAGGGTTTTTAGAAGTAGTGAAAGTATTACGCTCTGGATTAGTAGTGATGAAAATAAAATTCCATTAAAATTAAAAGCAAACTTAAGAGTAGGAAGCATTACAGTTGAACTCGATGAATTTAAAGGACTAAAAAACCCATTTGACATTGTTATTAATTAAAAATCCATTAATAATTTTATTATTACTCATATTAATATCTTCATGTAAGAGTGAGGATAGTTCCACAGACAAAAAAAATAAAAAACCTATTCCTGAAGTTAAGGCCTTCGGATTTAGGCTTAATGATTTTGAAGTGGTTAGAGACACAGTAGAGCAAGGAGATACTTTTGGAGAAATTTTTTTAAGAAATGGATTTGACTATTCAACTATTTACGAAATTGACAAAATTTCAAGAAAAAAGTTCAATTTTAGAAAAATCCAAATTAATAAGCCATATACATTTCTTTTTTCTAAAGACTCAATTTCAAGTCCAGTTGCATTCATTTATCAACCGTCAATAATTGATTATGTTGTAGTCAATTTAAAAGACTCAATTTGGGTAGAAAAAAATCAGAAGGAGGTTGAACTTAGAAGTTTTGAGGCTCATGGCATAATAACAAGTTCACTGTCAGAGACTTTAGATCAAAAAAAACTAAATCCCTTATTGGCATATGATTTGTCCAGCATTTATGCATGGAGTATAGACTTTTTCAGACTTCAAAAAGGAGATAAGTTTAAAATATTATATACCCAAAAGTACGTAGATGACTCAGTATATGTAGGGCTTAATAGGATTCATGCGGCATATTTTGAGCACAAAAACAAGCCATATTATGCTATTGAGTTCGAGTCAGACAAGGAAAGAGGGATAACAGAGTTTTTTGATGAAAACGGTAAAAACTTAAGAAGAGCTTTTTTACAGTCTCCAGTACAATTTTCTAGAATTTCATCTAGATACAATTTGAGAAGAAGAATTTCTTATTACGGAAGAACGAAACCCCATTTTGGTACAGATTTTGCCGCTCCAGTAGGCACGCCAATTAGAACCACCGCATCCGGTACAGTTATCGCTTCAGGATATACCAGAGCAAACGGTAATTATATTACTGTTAGACACAATGGAACATATAAAACACAATATTTACATATGAAAAAAAGATATGTCAGAAAAGGACAAAAAGTTAACCAAGGGGATATAATTGGTACAATAGGGATGACAGGATATACGTCAGGACCTCATGTTTGTTACAGATTTTGGAAAAATGGAAGACAAGTAGACCCGTTTAAACAAAAATTACCTGAGGCGAAGCCAATTAGTGAAAAACTAAAAGAAGCATATATGTTAAAGATGCAGCCAATAAAAGAAGCACTTGATTGTATAGAATTTATATAATAACTTAAAGAAATGAAATTTCCTAGAGTAAACCCAACCAAAACAAAGAGCTGGAGCAAGCTACTAGCCCACAAAAACAACATAAAAACCCTTGACGAATTTTTCTCTAAAAACCAAAACAGACAAAAATCTTTTTCAATTGAATGGAATAAATTTTTTCTAGATTTTTCAAAAACTCATGTTGATAGAAACATATTAGAAGACCTTGTTGCATTGGCTGAAGAGTGTGGTCTCTCTCATGCAATAGATGCTATGTTTTCTGGAAAAAAAATTAATGAAACAGAGCAAAGAGCAGTAATGCATTTTGCTTTACGTTCAAATAAAAGTAACACAACAAAAATCACAGGGGTTGATTTAAAAAAATTACAACAAAAAATATATTCATTTTCAGAATTAATTATAAATGGACACAAAAAGGGGGCTTCAGGAAAGAGGATTACAGATGTTGTTAATATTGGAATTGGAGGGTCAGATTTGGGGCCCAAGATGATTACTAAAGCATTAAGCCACTATAAAAATAATTTAGAAATACATTTTATATCCAACATTGATGGAGACCATGTTTTTGAGGTTTTAAAAAAATTAAATCTTGAAACAACTTTGTTTTTAGTTGTTTCAAAATCCTTTACAACCCAGGAAACACTTACCAACGCAAAAACAGTAAAGAACTGGTTGATTTCCAAGTTGGGTAAAAAAGCTATTTCTGATCATTTTGTTGCCGTCTCATCTAACCCAAATAAAGCGGTAGATTTTGGAATAGAAAAAGAAAATATTTTCCCAATGTATGATTGGGTTGGAGGGCGTTTTTCTTTATGGAGCGCAGTAGGACTTAGTATATCACTAAGTATTGGCCCAAATAATTTTGAAAAGCTTCTTGAAGGTGCCGAAAAAATGGACTCTCATTTTTTGTCGTCTTCTTTTTCAAAAAACTTACCAGTGGTTTTAGCATTAATTACGATATGGTATAATAATTTTTTTGATGCTCAGTCAGAAGCAATAATTCCATATTCGGAGTATTTAAGCGACCTTCCGTCTTACTTGCAGCAATCTATAATGGAAAGCAATGGAAAGTCAATAGATAGGAATGGAGCTGAGGTACAATATCAAACAGGTAATATTGTGTGGGGACAAACAGGAACTAATTCTCAACACGCTTTTTTTCAACTTTTGCATCAAGGAACAAAGATTATCCCATGTCATTTTATTGGTTATAAACATTCATTGCACGAAAACAAAGAACATCACGATAAATTGATGGCTAATTTTTTTGCCCAAACAGAAGCTTTAATGAAAGGAAAAAGTAGGCCTCAAGTAGAAAAAGAATTAATTGAACAAGGGTTGTCTAGCGATGAAATAAAAAAAATTATTCCATATAAAGAATTTAAAGGTGATAAGCCAAGTACAACTTTATTAATAGACAAACTTACCCCTGAGACCATAGGTTCTTTGATAGCTATGTATGAACATAAAATTTTTGTTGAGGGTGTAATTTGGAATATATTTAGTTTTGATCAATATGGTGTTGAGCTTGGTAAAGAACTTGCCAATAATATTTTAAAAAACCTTAAAACAAGTTCAACGAAACAAGGGTCTTTGAATGAAGAATTATTAAAGAGGTATAAAAGTTAAAAAAATGTTAAAATGTTAACATTAAACTAAAGAATAACACGCTATTTCTATTGTATATTAGCTTAAACTTAATATTATAAAAATGAAAAAAATTATACTATTCATTGTTGCAATTGCAACAACTTACAGCTTTGCTCAACAAACTTCAGTAACTGATTCAATTTCACTTGATGAGGTAGTTGTAGTTGGTGGCGGAGTTATTGACTTGGCAAAGGATAGAGTTACTCCAGTTGCATCTAATACATTAACCGCAGAAGATTTTGAAGACATTGGCGCGGGAAATGTTGAGTTTGGAGAAACTTTAAAGATGGTGCCAAATGTATATTTTGCGTCTAACAATGGTTATGGTGATGCAGAGCTATTTGTTCGTGGATTTGACATGGTTAATACTGCTTTAATGATAAATGGGCAACCAGTTAATGCAGTTGAGGACGGAAGGGTTTTTTGGTCAAATTGGTCTGGAATGTCAGATGTTGCACAGGAAGTAGAGGTGCAAAGAGGACTTGGCTCATCAAAACTTGCGATATCTTCTGTTGGAGGTACAATTAATATCGTAACAAAAACAACTGAGTCTACAAAAGGTGGATATTTCAGAACACTTGCTGGTTCTGGAGGTTATGCAAAAGCTTCTTTTGCTTACAATACTGGTGTTAATGATAAAGGATGGGCGTTTTCGATGTTACTGGACCAGTGGAGAGCTGATAAAAAACCAGGCAGAAAATTTACAGCTGGTCAAGGTCAGGTGTATTTTTTCTCTGTAGGATATAGGCCAAACTCTAAAAATAATTTTAATTTAATGTTTACAGGGGCGCCTCAATGGCACCACAATGCATGGTCAGAAGGAAGCTCTCATTTTGAAGAATATGGACTAGAAAGTAATGACAACGGAGGTATGTATAAGGGTAGAGAACATTCAGAGAGAAGAAATTTCTATCACAAGCCTGTGGCTAATTTTACTTGGGACTGGAACATCAATGATAAGCTTGATTTATCTTCCGTACTTTACGGGTCTTGGGGCCGAGGAGGTGGAACAGGTGATGTTGGTAGAGGAAGAGTTAGAATAGAAGTTCCTGGCGGAAGAGAAATAGATTTTGATGCTATTGAAGCAAATAACATTGCCAATGCGGATGCTAACGGGTACGTTAATTTTGGTAATGGATACATGAGAAGGGCTTCAATGAATCTTCATGATTGGTATGGTGTGGTTTCAAATCTAAACATTGATAATGGAGGCGACTTTACATACAACATAGGTATCGACGGAAGAACCTATACGGGAACTCATTTTAGACAAATGGTTAATATGTATGGAGCTTCAGGATATACTGATAATTTTAGATGGGGAAGCAGGCCTTCAGGTTTTACTGTTACTGAAACATATCCTGCAGACCCTTGGTCAACCTTCTTTGGGAATTATGCCCCTGAAGATCAGCGTTACGGATATGACTACGAGGAAACAATCAATTACATAGGTGGGTTTGGACAAGTTGAATATTCAAAGGATCGCTGGTCAACATTTTTACAGGGCTCGCTTTCAAGCCAAAGCATGCAAAGAACAGGAAGGTCTGATGGATTTGATGGCTCTGCTTTAGGGACCAACGACAAACAAACTTTTGATGGTTATAACATCAAGGGAGGTTTTTCATTTAAACTAAGCGACAAATCTGTATTCTATGCAAACACAGGTTTCTATTCCAAACAACCATTTTTTGGAAATCTATATACAGATGACAGGTATAGTGGAGAATGGATAAATCTTGATGATGCTAATGAAGAAATCACTGGTTATGAAATAGGATATTCTTACACTTCTGAAAACTTAAGATTAATTGTTGATGCTTATTCAACCGAGTGGGGTAACAGATCATTTAGAATTAGTACTGAAAACGAAGCTGAAGACCAGCTTAGATACAATTTGACTGGAGTTGGCCAGCTTCACAAAGGTGTTGAATTTCAGGCAGATTTAAGGTATCTTGAAGGAACGGACATTAAGCTTTTTGCTACTCTAGGAAATTGGTTGTATCAAGGCAATGCAGATTACAATCTTACAACTGAAAGCGCCTCAACAGGGTCAATAACTACATCTAGTGGTTCTATTTCAATTCAAGAGGTTAAAGTTGGAAGAGCACCTCAAACTTCATTTGGAATTAGTTTAAAAAATGACTTAACGGATGATTTATCTGTAGATGTTAGGTACAATTATTATGCTGATCAGTACGCATATGTGGACCCAGAAGATGTTATTGCAGCTTCAATTGATGGCTCAACTTATCAGAGTGAAAAACTTGAAGACTACGGACTTATGGATATGGGCTTGACTTATAAATTTAGTGCTGGTTCAAATGACATGAAATTTAGATTTAATGTCTATAACTTTTTTGATACTACTTATATAACTACTATACAACAGTATGGTATTCTATATGGTATTCCAAGAACATTTAATATGAGTTTGAAATATATGTTCTAGTATTTAATTACAGTTACTTAATTATACTACAAACCCCTAATAATTTATTAGGGGTTTTTTAATTCTTTTTTTTAGCCATTTTTTGTAGTTATTACTTGCCCATCAAAATGATCATACTGATCTATTGTCGTTATGTATTTATTTTTTTTATAAGCATCTAATATCATTAAATAGGCATCAGCCTGATCGACATTTGCCAGCCTTTCGATCAATATAGGCTTAATAGCTAAAGGATATTTTTTAAAATAATCATCAGCTATTTCAAAATATTCATCTATTTTCAAACTTTCCGATTTAGATAATTTTCTCACAATTTATTTTTATAACTGAGCATTTTTAATTAAAAACAAGGCTTCTTTTTCCATTTTTGGTACTTTTAAATGATAATACGTATCATATTTTGAATGTAACACAAGGATGTTCATTGAACTTATTGTTTTATCATAGTTGTTTTCTAAAATTTTTCTATAAATATTAAGTTGAAGACAATATTTATTAAAACTACTCGCGCCTATATGAGAAAGGTCTTCCAAGCCGTATTCGTAATGATTTGATGAAATTTTTCCATTTACATCCAAAATTTTTTTTGACCTTTTCCAGTCAAAAAGAAATAATTCTCCATTATTTTTTTCGTATACCATATCGATAGTTCCAGCTAGAGAGAGCGAAGAATCATAAATCTGCCATTCAGTTCGATATGGCTTTAGTTTTGGGTATGTCTTTAAAAAATCTAAAAAATATTTAAACTCTTCAACATCAATTTTGCTTTCAGCCTTGTTGTAATAATTTTCGATTTGCTTGTGTAATAAGCTGCCTTTTTCTGATGATATTTTTCTTTTATTGTCCCATTCCAAAAGTATCTCAGATCTAGTTTTTTGAAGAGTGTCTTCGTCATAAAATTCTAAATGTTTTAATTTTTCTTTTGCTTTATAGTTGGACCAATATTCAGAATCAAATTTTGGAAAAAATTTTTCTACAATTTCAGTTACTGAAAAATTAACTTTCTCTCCATTGACAAAATAGGTGTGTGTGTCCTCATCAAAAGATATTTTGTCGTCATTATTGTGATGATTAATTTTACTAAGCTGCTCAATCATTTTCCTTTTATAACTATTACAAACTCGCCTTTTGGTTTGGTTTTATTGAAATGCGAAATAACTTCTTTGAATGAGCCTCTTAATGTTTCTTCATAAATTTTTGAAATTTCTCTAGAAACACTAATTTTTCTACTATCACCCAATGCATTTGAAAGTTCGGATAATGTTTTTATGAGCCGGTGAGGAGCTTCATAGATTACAATAGTTCTTTTTTCTTCGATAAGTTCATCAACTCTTTTCTGCCGTCCTTTTTTGTGTGGAAGAAAACCTTCAAAAACAAATCTATTTGCAGGAAGGCCACTTAATGAGATTGCTGGAATTAGAGCTGTAGGCCCTGGCAAAGCGTGGACAGTAATGTTATTTTTCACACACTCTCGTACAATTAGAAATCCAGGGTCTGATATTGATGGGCTTCCTGCATCAGAAACCAAAGCAATTTTAGAATATTTATCGAATTCTGATAAGATTTTAGGCACTAGTTTATGCTCATTATTTAAATTGAATGATCTCATTTTTACATTTATATCATAAAACTTAAGAAGTTTGGATGTAACCCTTGTGTTTTCAGCAAGAATGTAATCCATTTTTTTTAGAGTTTCGATAGCACGCAATGTTATATCCGAAAGATTTCCAATAGGAGTAGGAACAAGATACAAGCCGGTTAGAATATTTTTCTTTTCATTCAATTTTTTAATTTTTTTTAGTGTATAGCTTATGAATTTCTGAATAAAACTTGTTAACCATTTCTTCTTTATCATCCCAGTCATAATCTGGCGCTACATTATTTTTTAAAAAATCTTCAGCATTTACATAATTATCTTTTGATTTTAACATAGAAATTACCCTTTGGTAATCTGACTCTACTCCATCAAACAGTGAATTAATAAATGATGTTTCTAGGCTTTCGAACTCTGGCTCTTTGACAGGTGAAACTAATTCATGGTCCAATTTACTTTCAGTTACTTCATTCGATTTTATTAAATCGATTATTTCAATAGATTTAGAATAGATTTTATCAAGATTTAGTTTTTTTCTATTTCTTAAAATTTCATGTGCAATACTCATTAGTTTTAATTCTAGAGCATTAATGTTTTTTTCTTTCATAGCAAGATTAGCTATTTAAATTTAATAATTTTGATTGTATATTAATGCCAAGTTAAAACAGATTAAAAATTTTTCATGTTCTCAGAAAAAGTTGTTGACAAAAGCAGTTCGTACGGCTGGATTGAAGTAATTACAGGCTCAATGTTTTCTGGAAAGACAGAAGAACTTATTAGAAGATTAAATAGAGCTATAATTGCCAAGAAAAAAGTAAAAATTTTCAAACCAGAAGTTGACAGCAGATATGATAAAAACAAAGTTGTGTCACACGATTCAAATGAAATTAATTCTACTGTAGTCTCATCATCTTTTGAAATTGTAAAACTATCAAAAGGATTCAATGTTGTAGGAATTGATGAAGCTCAGTTTTTCGATGAAGAAATCGTTCATGTTTGTAATGAATTGGCTAACTCAGGAATTAGAGTTGTCGTAGCTGGACTAGATATGGACTTTAAGGGCAATCCTTTCGGACCAATGCCAAAACTAATGGCTGTAGCTGAATATGTTACAAAAGTACATGCAATTTGTTCTAAAACAGGACGCTTGGCTAATTACAGTTTTAGAAAAAAGAACAATGATAGTTTGGTTATGCTAGGAGAAAGTGAAGAATATGAACCACTTAGTAGAGAATCTTTTTTCAAAGCAATCATTAGCGATAATGCCAGAAAAATAAATGTTACAGTTGAGGAGGTTTTACCAAAAAAGCCTTTAAATAGATAGCTCAAATGAAATCAACATATTTAGAAATAAATTTATCAAACCTAAAGCATAATTATAATCATATTCGAAGCTTTTTAAATCCAGAAACAAAATTTTTAGCTGTTGTAAAGGCAAATGGATATGGTAATGGGTCCAGGGAAGTTTCAAAATGTTTATCTGAATCTGGAGTAGATTATTTTGGAGTGGCCTACGTTAGGGAAGGAGTTGAGTTAAGAAATCAAGGGATAAAAAAACCTATTTTGGTTTTTCATCCACAATTAGAAAATTTACAGGAACTAATTAATTATAATTTAGAACCTAGCATTTACAGCTTAAATTTCTTTAATAATTTTTTATCAATTCTAAAATCAAACAATAAGAAATTATACCCTATTCAAATTAATTTCAATACCGGATTGAACAGGTTGGGTTTTTCTGAAAAACATTACAACGAGGTTATAAATAAATTAAACAAGAACAATTCACTTGTTAAATTAAAAGGAGTTTATTCTCATTTGGCATCTTCGGATGATTTAGGTGAGGATCATTTTAACATGTCACAGATCACAAAGTTTGAAAAAATTACAGGACTTATAAAGCCAATTTTTCCAAATGCTATTTTTCATTTGTTAAATACATCGGGGGTTATGAATTATAAAAATTATCAGTTTGATATGGTTCGTGCCGGTATAAGTTTATACGGATATAGTAATGATAATGAAATTGATAAATTTTTAAAACCTGTATTGACTTTAAAAACAATAATTTCACAAATTCATAAAATAAAAAAAGGCGATTCGGTTGGTTATAACCGTTCGTTGATTGCAAAAAAAAATATGTCTATTGCTACAATCCCTCTTGGGCATTCTTATGGCATAACTAGAATTTATGGTAACGGAAAAGGGTATGTTTACGTTAAAGGTAAAAAAGCTTTTGTTGTGGGAAATGTTTGTATGGATATGTTAATGTTAGATGTTTCAGCTATTGAATGCAAAGAAGGCGATGAGGTAGTTGTGGTTGGAGAAAATGCCAGCGCAGAGGCACTTGCTAATTCAGCTGGGACAATTTCTTATGAGTTATTGACAGGGTTATCAGACAGAATTACTCGTAGAGTAATTGTAGGATAATTTCACTTATTTTTAAAATATTACAGATTAATATTACATTCGCTTAAAATTTATTTATGCGTTTAGCAGTAGTCGGTGTAACTGGAATGGTTGGTCAAATAATGCTAAAGATTTTATTTGAACGCAATATTAAAATAAAAGAATTCTTTCCAGTAGCTTCAAAAAAATCCGTTGGTAAAAAAATAACTTTTGGTAATAAAAAATTTACAATTATTGGTTTAAATGATGTAATTAAATTAAAGCCAGACGTAGCTTTATTTTCAGCTGGTGGTAGTGTTTCAATGGAGTGGGCACCTAAGTTTTCAAAAATTGGATGTAAGGTCATTGACAATTCCTCCGCTTGGAGAATGAAAGAAAACATAAAGTTAATTGTTCCTGAAATTAATGCTAGTATTTTAAAACCTAGCGATACAATTATATCTAATCCGAACTGTTCTACCATTCAAATGTTGATGGCGATTGCACCAATTCACAAAATATATAATATTCAGAGAGTTGTTGTTTCAACATATCAATCTATCACTGGAACTGGAATGAAAGCAGTAAGACAACTTGAAAGTGAATTAAATGGCGAAAAAAAAGAAATGATTTATCCTCATCAAATTCATAAAAACGCATTGCCTCATTGTGATGTTTTTTTAGAAAATGGATACACTAAAGAAGAAATGAAACTTGTTAATGAAACACACAAAATCCTTGATTCTAAAATAAATGTTACGGCTACGGCTGTAAGAATTCCAGTTGTTGGGGGTCATAGTGAATCCATTAATCTAACACTTACAAAACCATTTGAAACAAGCGATATTTTAGAATTATTATCAAAGACCAATGGAGTTGTAGTTCAAGACAACCCGAAAGAAAACCATTATCCAATGCCAATAAAAGCTGAGGGGAAAGATGATGTTTTTGTTGGTAGAATAAGAAGAGATAATTCACAAAATAATGGCTTAAACTTATGGGTTGTTTCCGATAATTTAAGAAAGGGTGCAGCAACCAACACTATTCAAATACTTGAGTATCTTATAGAAAAAAATTGGGTTTAATCTATAAAACCTAAACCATTTTAAAATCATCCATAAACTTAGTAGTATAATTGCCATTTATAAAGTCAGGATGCTCCATAAGTTGTTTATGAAATGGGATTGTAGTTTTTATTCCTTCAATAACGAACTCATCGAGCGCTCTTTTCATTTTATTAATAGCTTCATCTCTAGTTTGTGCGGTTGTAATTAATTTAGCTATCATGGAGTCGTAGTGTGGAGGAATGCTATAGCCGCTATACACGTGGGTGTCTAGCCTGACCCCGTGTCCTCCAGGAGTATGAAGGTTTTGTATGGTGCCAGGAGATGGTCTAAAATCATTGTATGGATCTTCAGCGTTGATTCTACATTCAATTGAATGAAGTTTTGGATAATAGTTTTTGCCTTGAATTTTGATTCCAGCGGCTACTTTAATTTGTTCAGCAATAAGGTCAAAATCTATTACTTGTTCTGTAATCGGATGTTCAACTTGAATTCGAGTATTCATTTCCATAAAATAAAACTTACGATTCTTGTCCACTAAAAACTCAACAGTTCCAGCCCCCTCATATTTAATATATTCTGCAGCTTTCACAGCAGCAGCCCCCATAGACATTCTAAGTTTTTCAGTCATAAAAGGTGATGGGGTTTCTTCAGTAAGTTTTTGGTGCCTGCGTTGAACAGAGCAGTCTCTTTCAGAAAGATGACAAGCTTTTCCAAATGAATCACCTACAATTTGGATTTCAATATGCCTTGGCTCTTCAATAAGTTTTTCCATATACATGTCATCATTATTAAAAGCAGCTTTTGATTCTTGCCTTGCACTTTCCCATGCTTTTTCAAGTTCATCTTCGGTCCAAACAGCGCGCATACCTTTACCCCCTCCACCGGCAGTTGCCTTAAGCATAACTGGGTAACCAATTTTTTTTGCGATTTTTTGACACTCACTAAAATTTGAAATTATCCCTTCTGAACCAGGGATTGTAGGAACCCCAGCGGATTTCATTGTGGATTTTGCAGTTGCTTTGTCTCCCATTTGTTCAATCATTTCAGGAGATGCACCAATAAACTTGATTTTGTGTTCGTCACATATTTTGGAAAACTTAGCATTTTCAGATAAAAAACCATAACCAGGATGAATCGCATCTGCGTTTGTTATTTCAGCAGCTGCAATTAAATTTGACACCTTTAAATAAGAATCAATACTTGGAGATGGTCCTATACAAACTGCTTCATCAGCAAATCTTACATGTAAACTATCAACATCAGCTTTGGAATAAACTGCTACTGTTTTAATTCCCATTTCTTTGCAAGTTCGAATAACTCGAAGTGCAATTTCACCTCTGTTTGCGATTAAAATTTTGTTAAACATAGCTCAGCTTAAGAAGGATCTATAACAAATAAAGGTTGATCAAATTCAACTGGTGTTGAATCGTCAACTAAAATTTTCACTATAGTTCCTGATGTTTCCGCTTCGATTTCATTAAAGAGTTTCATGGCTTCAATGACGCAGAGTGTATCACCAACATTTACTCTGTCGCCTACTTCAACAAAATTTGGTTTTTCTGGAGAAGGTTTTCTGTAAAAAGTACCTATAATTGGGGATTTTACTAAATTTTCGTCACTATTATCATCAAGTTCTTTGCCGGCAGTTGGCGGCTGTGATGTAAATTCTGTTGAAGGGGTCAATACAGGCTTTTCAACCATTGCAATTGAAGGCGGAGCAATATTTGATGAAACTTGTGTAAGACGTTTTGATTTTTCAGATGCACCAGTTTTAACTGTAATTTTCACATCACCAATCTCAAGACTGACTTCACTAACACCAGTTTTCGCAACAAATTTTATTAAATTTTGAATATCCTTAAGTTCCATAATAATTTTATTTAAGAGTTATAAGCCCAAGTTAAGTAGGATGCCCCCCAGGTAAATCCTGCACCAAAGGCAGTAAATATTAATTTCTCATTTTTTTTAAAGTTTTTTCTATTATCCCAAAGAAGTAGCGGGAGTGTGGCCGCGGTGGTATTCCCGTATTTTTCAATATTGGTTAACATTTTTCCTGGAGCTAAATCTAAATTTCTAGCAATAGCATCCAAAATTCTTTTGTTGGCCTGATGAGGAACCACATAATCAATTTCATTTTTTTCAAGAGAATTTCTTTTCAATAATTTTGTAATGACTTCGGTCATATATGACACTGCAAATTTAAAAACAGGCCTTCCGTCTTGTTGCAAAAAGTGCTGCCTGTTCTCAATTGTTTGATTACTAGCCGGAAGCATTGAGCCACCAGCCTCGATTTTTAAAAAATTTCGTCCATTACCGTCAACTTTTAAAATTTCGTCTTTTAACCCATAGCCCTCATAATTTGGTTCAAAAAGAACTGCACCAGCGCCATCACCAAAAATTACACATGTTTTTCGATCTTCATAGTCTACAATTGAAGACATTTTATCAGCTCCAATTAAAAGTACTTTTCTATACCTACCTGAACAAATGTGTGCGCAGGCAGCAGACATCCCAAAGAGAAATCCTGAGCAAGCACCTTGAATATCATAACCAAATGCATTGCTGGCACCAATCTCAGTCGCAACGAATGAAGCTGTAGATGAAACAGGCATATCAGGTGTAGCTGTTGAAACTATCACTAAATCTATAGAAGTTGGATCAACATCTTTTTCTTGCAAAAGCTTGTTAGCAGCATTAATTGCCATGAAGGAAGTTCCAAGCGATTTATCTTTTAATATTCTTCTTTCCTTTATTCCAGTCCTTGAAATAATCCATTCATTATTTGTGTCAACCATTTTTTCCAAATCGAAATTTGTTAGAACAGTTTCTGGGACATATCCACCAACACTTGTTATAGCTGAAGTAATCGATTTCATATTAAATTGTAGTTAATACAATTTTTAAATTTTCGCGAAAAATAGTAAAAAATGAACCATTTTGAGTAAAAAAAAGCCAAAAATTGCAAAAAAACACTGTTTTTTGACTAAAAATCGATTTTTTTAAAAAATCAATTATTCTGATTTTTCAGTATTGTCTATGAGAATTTTTCCTTTATAATATAATTTTCCTTCATGCCAGTGAGCACGATGATAGAGGTGAGATTCTCCCGTAGTCTTACATGTAGCAATTTGTGGAACACTAGCTTTATAATGCGTTCGGCGTTTGTCACGTCTAGTTTTAGATATTTTACGTTTTGGGTGTGCCATAATTATTTTTTTAATTTTTTTAACTCATCCCATCTGGGATCTGTCTTTTTATTATCAATATTTTTCTTTAATGGATGCAGATTTTCGAGAAATTTAAATACTTCTGACTTCAAAGAACCATCCACTACTCCAGGATGAATTCTTTTTTGTGGAACACTTAAAACAATTGTTTCAAATATTCTTTTAGACAAGTCGATTTCGTGTGAACCGTGAGGAAGAATTACTATGTTTTCACTCACATCATCAAATGAATCCCCATATTTAACTACAAAATCATGTTCAGGATTTATAAATAGCTCAAATGGTTCATTTGTAACATCACAATACAAACCCAATGTTCCTGCAATTGAAATATTAAACTCAAGTAAGGTTGCTTTTTTTTCAAGTTTCAAACAAACGGTTAGCTTTGAGCTTGAAAATTCCGCATAATTAAAAAAATCAAAGAACTCATGTAAAATTTCAAAGTCAAATTTATGAGCGCCTTCTTTTAATCCAGAAAATGAAATCTTAAAAGTTGATATCGCTTTTTTTGACTTTTTCATTTTAGAGGCCAAATATATAAAATTTGAACTCACAAATAACTTTACTTTTTGTTATTCCAAATTTGACATGCTGATTTTACTGCTTTCAGGAATGAACTTTGGTTTGCAATGTTTTTACCGGCTATGTCAAATGCTGTACCATGGTCTGGAGAGGTTCTTACACTGGAAAGTCCAGCAGTGTAGTTTATTCCGTTTCCAAAGGATAAGGCTTTAAACCCTACAAGCCCTTGGTCGTGGTAGCACGAAAGAACACCATCAAAGTTTAAATAATTTTTTTGTCCAAAAAATCCGTCAGCAGAAAAAGGTCCTTTAATATTTAGCCCGATTTGATTCAATTTATTTATTGTTGGGATAATTATTTTTTGCTCTTCCTCTCCTATAATTCCATTGTCACTTGCATGTGGATTCATACCCAAAATGGCCAACTTTGGGTTTTTAATTTTAAAATCGAGTTTAAGACTCCGATACAAAATCTTCACTTTTTTTTCTATTAATTCCTTACTAATTAACAAGGACACATTTTTTAGCGGTACATGATCTGTAAGTAATGCTATCCTCATTTTTTTGTTCATCAAAACCATTAAGGCCTCACCCCCCCAAATTTTAGCTAAATAATGAGTATGTCCTTTAAATGGAAAAAAATTGCTGTTTATTGAATTTTTATTTATCGGAGCTGTAACGAGCACGTCTGCTCGCGCATTATAAACATCTTTTGCTGCATTTTCTAGTGATATAAACGCGGCCATGCCAGCCTCCTTGGTAATATGACCAAACTTTAGTTCAGGGTTTTTTTCCCAAACATTTTTAATGTTTAACACATTTGTTTTAAAACCATTTTTTACTTTAAATAAATTAACTTTTGTTTTATAAATTTTCTGAAGTTTCTCAACAAAATCGTAATCACAGTATAGTACAGGTGTACAGATTTTAAATAATTCTTTTGACTCAAATGACTTGAGAATTATTTCAGTTCCAATTCCGTTAGTATCACCAACAGAAATTGCTACAACAGGTAAATCTGACATTTATGTATTTTTGTCGAGTAAAGTTACTGATTAACACATTATGTTTACTGGGATAATAGAAACACTTGGGAAAATCGAGAAAATTGAAAAAGACAAGGATAATATAAACTTCTCTTTTTCAAGCTCGATAACTAATGAACTTAAAATTGATCAAAGCCTTTCTCATGACGGAGTATGCTTAACTGTTGTTAATATTCAGGATAATCAATACACCGTTACAGCAATTCAAGAAACATTAAATAGATCTGCATTGAAAAACTGGAGTGTAGGTGCTAAAGTTAATTTAGAAAGAGCACTAAAACTTGGAGATAGACTAGATGGACACATGGTACAAGGCCATGTCGACGAAGTGGCAAAATGTGAGAGTATTGAGGAAATGGGAGGTAGTTGGATTTTCAAGTTTTCTTATAACAATTTATCAAAAAACATAACTGTTGAAAAAGGATCTATATGTATAAATGGCACTAGTTTAACGATTGTTGAATCAAACCCCTTTTCGTTTTCTGTGGCAATAATACCATACACTTACACGAACACAACTTTTCACATTCTTAAAGCTGGTGATTTGGTAAATATTGAGTTCGATATGATTGGCAAGTATATTGCAAAAATTATTAAATAATTATGCCATTCATTATCAAATTCACAAAAATTTAATAAATACTTAAATTTTTATAAATGTTTAAGTAGTATTTTTTACTTTAATATTGCTTTTAGTATTCAAAAAAACATAAACTTTAAAAATTATTTTATGAAAAAACTTTACTTTCTTTTTACATTAATGTTTGCTTTTTCCATCCAATCACAGGTAATAATCACCGAAATCGCCGATCCTAATAATGATTATCAGGCAAGATTTATAGAACTAACCAACATTGGCGACAGTGCTTTCGATTTGACAGGATATCAGCTTGTAAGATGGACTAACGCAAATACCGCTTACACTACAAGTTCAGCTGTCGATCTCTCTGAGTTTGGCTCACTGCAGTCTAAAGGAATTTTAACTCTTGCAAATAACACAAAGTTTGAAACTGTTTATGGTGTTGCCCCAACCAAAGTTGTTGGTTCAGGCGGACCAGCAGATTCGAACGGAGATGACAATATTGCAATATTGGACCCTAATGGAAGCATTTACGATATTTATGGTGTCCCTGGAACTGACGGGACCGGTCAACCTCACGAATTTGAAGATGGTAGAGCCGAACGAAAAGGGTCTGTTACTGCTCCATCTTCAACTTGGGATTTAAACGAGTGGAACATTGACAATGACGCAGGCGCGGGGGATGGCGCTTTAGACGCACCATCAGGATATGATCCAGGTAGCTGGATAGGTTTTTCTGACAACACCTCACCGTCTCTAAGTTTTTCTTCACCAAATAATAATTCGACTATTTATGAAAATCAACTTGATGTAGTACTTTCTATTGAGAACTTTAATGTCAGTAATTCCAATGGCGACGGGCACATTCATTACACTTTGGATTCAGGAAATTTAGTAATGAAATACGATACCAACCCAATTTCGTTGTCATCATTGAGCGAGGGTAATCATACTCTTGTAGTGAGTTTGGTAGATAATTCACACAACGCACTAAACCCACCTGTTGAATCAACATTAAATTTTCAAGTGGATATTCCTACCCAAGTATCAAACATTGGTGAGTTAAGAACCTCAGCTGAGGGAGAGGCTTATGAAATATCAGGAGAAATTATTTTAACATATCAGCAGGGCTTTAGAAACACTAAAATTTTACAGGATGCAACAGGTGGAATTCATATTGATGACAACTCTGGCGTAATAACCAGTGCTTATAATTTAGGTGATGGGATAACAGGACTTGTTGGAAATTTGTCAAGTTATGGCGGCTTACTGCAATTTGTTCCAATTAAAGATGCGGGGTCAGCCACTAGCACCTCTAATCAAGTAACACCAGTGACATTAACATTATCACAGCTGGCAGCTTCAGCAAATGACTATGAGAGTCAATTAGTTAAGATAGAAGGAGTTACAATTACAGGAAATTCAGGCGAAACTACTTTTATTAATGGTAAAGTTTATACCCTTACTCAAGGCTCTGACACCTTTGCGTTAAGAACAAGCTTTTACAATTTCAATGGAGAAAATTTACCAACTTCGGCTTTTGATATTGTTGGAATAATAAGCGAAAGATCAGATGTTGGTTTACATTTGGTCCCCAGAAACTATAGCGATACAACACTATCAATTGATAATATTGATGTTTCAGTTGTGAATGTATATCCTAATCCCGTAGAAACGTCTTTGTATTTTAGTGGTTTAAATGAAATATCTAGGGTTACATTGTATGATTTGACAGGAAAATTACATTTAGAGGCTACAACCAACAGTAGTTTAGATTTAAGTAGCCTTAAAAAAGGCATTTATATTCTAAAACTTGACAACACAAAATCATCAAACATTTATAAAATAGTAAAACAATAAATTATTAGGTACTTAATGAAAAAAAGCGCTCCACAGAGCGCTTTTTTATTTCATTTGATACAACCAGCTGGCAGGGTTTTGAGGGGTTGTGTTTTGAAAAAGGCTGAATTGTAATACTGTTCTATTGTTTTCATTGTTTGTGAAAACGATGCCTATGGGTTGTTTAGATTTAACATTATCTCCCTTCTTTACATAAACCCTACTTAAATTTTTATAGCTTGTGATGTAGTTACCGTGTTGGATTAATACAATTGGATTGCTCCCTTTAAACTGAACAATATTTAAAACTTTCCCTTTAAAAACACTTCTAGCCTCACTTCCGGGGGGAACTGAAATTGATACACCATTACTTTTTATTGTTGTGGTTCTTACAACAGGATGTCTTTGAGTACCAAACCTTTGGCTTACGACACCTTTCTCAACGGGCCAGGGTAATTTTCCTCTATTTGAGGAGAAACTTGCTGCAAGTGCTTTTGCTTCAGGAGTTAATATAAAATTAAGTGAACTTTTTCCAGCTTTTTTGTTGGAAGCAGCAATTGCCTCTCTAATAATTCTATTTATTTCTTTATCAATAGCATCACTTTGTTTTTGTTTTTTAATTATTTGAAGTGAGTAGCCTTTCTCCTTCCTTTTAAGTTCATCAACCAATTTATTTTGTTCTATTTTAATTGTATCTAGCTCTTGCTGAGCCATCCTATTTGTTATTATTAGTTGTTCTTTTTCCTTTCTTTTTTTAACAAGCTCTGCATTGTATTGTTGAAGTGTAATTGTCTTTTCTTTGATTTGAGTTCCTTGTTTTTTTCTGTAGGACGCATATTGTTTCATATATGAAATACGCTTGTAGGCTTGCCAAAAGTTTCTGGAAGAAAGTATAAACATTAGTTTGTTTTGAGTTGATTGATTTTTTCTAGACGTAACTATCATTTCTGCATAATCAGTTTTTAATTTTTCAAGTTCAGTTCTTAATTTTTCGATATTTCTCAAATTAATATTAATATCTTGAGTTAAATTGTTTATTTGTGTATTTGTAAGCTTAATCAATGCGTCCTGACGATCCATTTTTAGCTGAATACTTTCAACTTTGGTTAAAACATTTACTCTTTTTTTTGTGTTTGAACTTATAAGTGAATTAATTTGGACTATTTCTTGTTGAAGTTTCTTTTTTTGGAGTTCTAGTTCAGCTCTTTTGTTCTGGCTGAAACAAAAAATTGGCAATAAAACAAGCATCAAGAAGTATCTCATAATATTTCAATTTTATTGTAATCTGATGGAACATTGAAATTCATATCAAAGGTTTCATTAATTCCAGTATTGTTGGATCTTAAAGTAAGATTATATTTTTGTTTTTTATTTTCAATAGAAATCTCAATAAAATTTGGAATCAATTCTTTATCAATTAATTCATATGAGTCATACACAACTCTAATTACAGAACTTTTCCAACCAACACTTTGCTCAATTAGTCTAAAGCTTGAATCGTAATAAAAATTAATTCGCAACTCACTGTTTTCATTAACCAATACATATTTATTTTCTTCAAAAAACAGTTTTGAAGAATTGAAATATTTTTTGTCATACGGTTTACCCAAAAGAATAGACTCTAAATTTTTATAATTAATGTTGATTCCAAATAATTTTTTTATCTGTTCATAGCTGATTGAGGTGTATTGTTTGTTAAGTTTTTCATAAAAACCAATGTCCACGGGGGAAATAAGTAATTTGAAAATGGGGAGTATTATTGAACCGTCAATTTGAATACCTTGTTTTTTTTTATACTTAAGATTGAAGTTTAACCCCTGAGTTTTATTGCCAAATAAAAACACAGCATTCCCCTTTTTTGTAAGTGAATTAATTTGATTATAAGTTTCAGTTATATTTTTTTTTACAGAACGTTCAGTTAGATTTAGATTCAACTTACTTTCATCAAAAATAAAAGAAGGCGTTTTACATCCTAGAATCAAGAAAACAAGAGTTATGAAAGAAAAAGATTTAGACATTCCTTAGTCTAATTTTGAAAAATCCCCAATACTAATTTGTGTAAAATCCCCATTATAAATTACATTATTGCCAATCATAGAATTTGAAAAATTTGCATTCTTTATTTGAGAGTTTTTTTGAATTATAGAGTTTTTAATTAGACAGTTATCAATTATGCTACCATCGTTTATAGATACATGAGGTCCTATGGTGCTATTTATTAGTTCAACACCATTTCCAATAAAGCAAGGTTCAATAATTTTACTTTCAATTGATGAAAAAGAACCTTTTAGATTCTCCTGGTCGTTGTATAGAAAATCGAGCATTTTTTGATTTGTTTCAATGGTAACTTTTGGATTCCCACAATCCATCCATTCATTAACCTCACCAACGGTAAATATTTTGTTGTTTTTAATCATCATTTCAATACCATCATTAATTAAGAATTCACGACCAGTAGATATAATTTTTTTTTGTAAAACTTGCAAGCAATCTTTAAGTTCTGAAATTTCTTTAAAATAGTAAATTCCAATAGCAGCAAGTCTCGAAACAATTTTTTTTGGTTTTTCAATTAATTCGATTATGTGGTTGTTTTGATTTAGCTTAACAACTCCAAATTGACTTGGATCCTCCACTTCTTTTACCCATATTACTCCATCAGAATCCAAATTCAGCTTTAAGTCAGCCCTAATTAACGTGTCTGCATATGCAACAATTGCTGGACCTGAAAGGGATGATTTTGCGCACATTACAGCATGTCCTGTTCCAAGAGGCTCAAGTTGTCTGTAAATTTTTGTTTTTGCTCCAATACTTTCTGAAAGTTTTGTTAAAGAATCGACAACATCATCTCCAAAATATGCTGAATCACCAATGATGTAAGCTATTTCATCAACTTTAGTGGCCAATACCCTACTTATATCTTTGACAAGTCTATTTACAATAGGAACCCCAGCTACAGGCACCAGAGGCTTTGGAGTTGTTAATGTATGAGGCCTTAGCCTTGAACCTCTTCCAGCCATTGGAACAATTATTTTCATAGTTTATTTACCTGTACTTCCAAACCCATCACTTCCTCTTGATGTTTCGCTGAGCGAATCAACTTCGACCCAAGAGATTCTTTCATATTTTGAAATAACAAGTTGGGCAATTCTATCTCCATCGTTAATTTCGAAATTATTATTTGATAAATTTATTAATATTATACCAATCTCGCCTCTGTAATCTGCATCAATTGTTCCGGGAGAATTTAAAATTGTTATGCCTTTTTTTAGTGACAATCCACTTCGTGGCCTAACCTGTGCTTCGTAACCATTTGGAAGTTCAACGAAAAGGCCTGTTTTAATTAATGTTCTTTCTAACGGCTTTAGAATAATTGGACTTGTAAGGAAAGCTCTAATATCCATCCCTGCAGAATTTTTAGTTTCATATTTTGGAGTGACATGTCTTGAGCGATTGATAATTTTTATTTCCATTATGAAGTTATAATTAAAACTTTTTTATTTGACTCAAAATTCAAATCGCACTAATTTTTCAAAGCTTCTGCACCACCAACAATTTCAAGAATTTCGTTGGTAATTGATGCTTGTCGAGCTTTGTTATAAGTAAGCTTAAGTTGGTCTCTTAGTTCAGTAGCATTATCCGTTGCTTTATGCATTGCAGTCATTCTAGCTCCGTGCTCGCTTGCAAATGAATCCCTTATGGCTTTAAAAAGCTGTATTTTGAGAGTTTTGGGTATAAGACTGGATAATACTTTATTAATTTCAGGCTCAAAAATATAGTCTTTTTTATCGATGTTTTTTTCAGCCTTAGGAATTAAAGGAAGAAATTGCTCAAATTCTACGATTTGTGTCGCCGCATTTTTGAATTTGTTGTAAACAAGATAAACTTTGTCGTATTTATTATCCAAAAATCCTTCTACGATTTTTTCTGAAATTATTGAAGAATTTTTAAAACTCAAGTCATCATATATTTCTGTGTAATGACTTTTAATATCAAATTCTTTTTTTAGAGCGTCGTTCCCCTTTTTCCCAATTGTTAAAATGGAAACATTTGTATCATCAATAGAAGCGCGTTCCTTTACTGCTTTTACTATATTAGAATTAAATCCACCACATAAACCTCTGTTTGATGTTATTGTAACAAGCAATGTATTTCTTATTTCTCTATTTTTCAAGAACGGACTTTGAAAATCATCTTGAACATTTTGACTTAAGTTTTGTAAAAGTTGGGTTAATTTTTCAGAATATGGTCTCATGGCAATTATAGCATCTTGAGCTTTTTTTAATTTTGCTGCAGAAACCATTTTCATTGCACTTGTAATCTGCATGGTTGAATTAACAGAGCTTATTCTACTACGAATTTCTTTTAGATTTGCCATTGTTATTCATACTGTGCTGACAAATCACCAGCAACCCTATTTAAAGTTTCAATTACTTTATCTGTTAACTTACCTTCTTTTAATGTTTCTAAAACAGCTTTGTGTTTTGTTTTTAAGACATCGAGATATTGCAGTTCAAATTCTTTTACCTTTTCCACAGGCACTTTACTTAATAGATTTTTGGAACCCGCAAAAATTATTGCAATTTGATTTTCTACCGTAAATGGATCATTTTGTGCTTGTTTTAAAATTTCGACATTTCTTTTACCTTTTTCAATGACGTTTAATGTTGCAGCATCTAAATCAGACCCAAATTTTGCGAAGGCCTCAAGCTCCCTAAATTGAGCTTGATCTAATTTTAAAGTACCAGCTACTTTTTTCATAGATTTAATTTGTGCAGAGCCTCCCACCCTAGAGACCGAAATTCCAACATTAATTGCAGGGCGAACACCAGAATTAAACAAATCAGATTCCAAAAATATTTGCCCGTCTGTAATAGAAATTACATTTGTTGGAATATATGCAGAAACGTCTCCTGCTTGGGTTTCTATAATAGGCAAAGCCGTAAGTGAGCCACCGCCTTTGACTTTGGGCTTTAATCCCAAAGGTAAATCATTCATCTGTTTGGCAATTTTATCATCTGCAATTACTTTTGCAGCTCTTTCCAACAACCTTGAGTGTAAATAAAAAACATCACCAGGATAGGCTTCCCTTCCAGGGGGTCTTCTAAGTAAAAGCGAGACCTCTCTGTACGCCACAGCTTGTTTTGATAAGTCGTCATAGATAATTAACGCTGGACGCCCTGTATCTCTAAAATATTCCCCTATTGAGGCCCCTGCAAAAGGGGCATATACTTGCATTGGCGCAGGATCGGAAGCATTTGCAGCAACAATAGTAGTGTAAGCCATTGCACCTTTTTCCCTAAGCGTATTGGCTATACCAGCAACTGTAGAGGCTTTTTGTCCAATTGCAACATATATACAATATACCGGCTCACCAGCATCAAAGAATTCTTTTTGATTTAAGATTGTATCAATACAAACAGTAGTCTTTCCAGTTTGCCTATCTCCGATTACAAGTTCTCTTTGTCCTCTACCGATTGGAATCATAGCATCGATAGACTTGATACCAGTTTGAAGGGGCTCATTTACAGGTTGACGATATATAACACCGGGAGCTTTCCTTTCAAGAGGCATATCAATTGTTTCACCTTCAATGGGTCCGTTACCGTCAATTGGGTTTCCTAGCGCGTCAAGTACCCTACCAACAACGCCTTCACCAACTTTAATAGATGCGATTCTTTGTGTTCTTTTAACAATATCACCTTCTTTAATTTCTTTAGATGGACCTAAAAGTACTACCCCAACATTATCTTCTTCAAGATTTAATACAATACCTTCCATTCCATTTTCAAATTGTACTAATTCTCCATATTGAACATTAGACAGTCCATAAACTCTAGAAATTCCATCTCCGACTTGGAGAACAGTTCCTACTTCGTCAAGTGAGGGGGAAATATCGGTTCCCGTTAATTGTTTTTTAATAATTGCTGATATTTCAGCAGGCTTAATATCTGCCATAACTTATTGTATTGATATATTTATAAATTCTTGTTTTAACTTATTCAATTGATTTTTAAAGCTAGCATCATACTGTAAATCTCCTACACGTAAAACAAAACCGCCAACTATGCTCGAGTCAATTTTATTTACTAGAGTTATGTTTTTACTAGTTATGTCTCTAACCTTATTTTCAATTTCGTTAATTGTTGAAGAATTAAGCTCGGAGGATGAAGTTAAAACAACCTCTTGGTTCTGAACATATTCATTATACAATACGACAAAACTATTTGCTACATCATCAAAAAGATCGATTCTTCTGTTTTTCATTAGAACATCAATCAAGTCTTGGGTTATTTTAGAACATTTTTTAAACACAGACTTTAGAGCACTAAGCTTATCAGAATCTTTAACAACTTTACTGTCGACGAAAAGTTTTAGTTCCTTAGAATCTTCAAAAGCTTTTGAAACACTTTTCATATCCTTGAAAATCAAATCAACATTCTTTTTATTTTCAAGACATGACTGAAGTGTTGCTTTTGCGTATCTGTATGCGGCTCTATTATAAATCACTTTAGCTTTACATCTTTTAATAGTTCTTCTACAATTTGCATTTGTTTATCGTCATCTGACAACTTTTCTTTTAGAATCTTTTCAGCAATATCAATTGAAAGGGTAGCAACCTGTTTTTTTATTTCAGAAACAGCTGCATTTTTTTCATTTTTGATTGATTCATTAGCATTCTCTATAATTTTTTGAGCTTCAGCTTTAGCCTCATCTTTGGCTTGAGAGACAATAGAGTTTTTGATACCTCTAGCTTCTTTTAAAAGAGTGTCTCTTTCTATTCTAGCTTGTTTCATAATCTTATCATTGTCGGCTTTCAAAGATTCCATTTCCTTTTTCGCTAGTTCTGCAGATTGCAATGCATCTTTTATGCCTTGTTCTCTATCATTTACAGCTTTTAAAATAGGTCTCCAAGCAACTTTTTTTAATAAAAAAATAAGTATCACAAAGATTACTGTCTGCCAAAAAAATAGGCCAATTGAAAATTCTTCAATTAGTTTTTCCATTACAAATAATTTAGATTAATCTTAATTATTTAATTGCATTATAATGCAAACAATGCTGCAAAACCAATTCCTTCAACCAGAGCTGCCAAAATTAAGGCAGCTACCTGAATTTTTCCACTTGCATCTGGCTGACGTCCAATTGCTTCCATTGCTCCTTTACCAATTTGACCAATTCCAATTCCAACTCCGATTACTACTAGGCCACCGCCTACAATTAAAGGTATTTCCATAATTATAAATTTAAATTAAACTTTTTCATTTTAATGCGCTTCACTATGATCTTCCACTGCAAAACCAAAATATAATGCAGAAAGCATAGTAAAAATATATGCTTGTAATAATGCTACTAATATCTCAATTATAGCAATAAAAAATGCTAGAAGGAAAGACAAGCTACTTCCAATCCAAGCTTTAAAAATAAACATCAAGCCTATAAGGCTATATAAAACTATATGCCCAGCCTGAATATTTGCATAAAGCCTAATTAATAATGAAAAAGGCTTTATAAAAACTCCCAAAAATTCAATTGGTGCTAATACTATTCTAATTAATACTGGAATCCCAGGCATCCAAAAAATATGGCCCCAATAATTTTTGTTTGCAGTTAAGTTTGTTATTAGAAAAGTTAACAACGCCAAGGAAAAAGTAACAGCAATATTACCAGTAACATTAACCCCAAGGGGCGTTAACCCCAACATATTTAAAAACCAAACAAAGAAAAATACTGTAAGTAAAAAACTCATATAGTTTTTATACTTTTTAACTCCAATATTCGGGATGGCAATATCATCCCTTATATATAAAATGATTGGTTCAAAAAATCTTCCAATCCCTTTTGCCACGCCATTATTTTTGGAATAGGATTTTGCTAGTGAGCCAAATAAAAATAACATCAACAACGATACTATTATTATTGTCAAAACATTTTTGGTTATTGAAAAATCTATTGGCTTAATGTTATTTATTTTTCCATTTTCATTAAATATAAAATCCCCTTGAGCATTTGTTTTATAAATTGTGTTTGTTTCATAATAAAGTCTATAGTAATCTCCATTATGATTTATAACCTCTTTTCCATGTTTTAATTTTGGGGACATCCAAAATTTGAAACCATTGTCATAAATTATAACAGGCAGTGGAAGTTCGATGTAAATTTTTTTGTTTTTGTTGTTAGTGAATGATGTAAGATAAAACCCGTGTGTATCTTTTAAGTGGTGCTTAATATATTTTTTGATGGTCTCCGATACATCTTTTTCTTCATTAAGTTCTGTATAATTTGGTTTTGAATGCACAGTATAAACTGAACATAAAAACAAAAAGTAAATTAAAATTTTTTTCAAAAAATAAATTTTAAGGTCGTAAAATTTTTGTCCAAATTTAAGCTATCCACGTATAGAAAAAAAGTAGAGAGTCAAATTAATTTAACATTTTTTAAAAAAATAAAAAAAACAAATAATTTATCTTGAATTGTATCTATTAGAAATTTTGACAACTAAATATATGTTAATGCAAAGCATTGTTATTAGGCTAAGCGCAGTTAAAGTTTTGCCCGTGTTAAATTTTAAATCTAAATACTTTCCGAATAGAGAGGCTATATACATAGTGGTGCCAAGCTGGACGGTTAGGCCAGAAAAAAGAACAAAAAAGTTAGGCGATTTTTTCTGACTGGGTTTCTTCATCTTCCTCAACAATAGATTTAACAGAAACAGTTTTCATTGTACATTGAGAATTTAATGTTGCTCCAGATTCTACAGCTAATTTACCAATAGTAATTTCCCCCTCTACAACTCCATCAGATTTTATTGTTAGCAGACCATCGACTGAAAGTTTTCCATTAAAACTTCCCATAATATCAGCATATGCACATTGTATATCGCCTTTTACCGAGCCTTCATTTCCAATCACAACCCTTCCGGATGTATTTATTTTTCCTTCCAGAACTCCATCGATTCTAAAATCAGATTTTGATTCTATTTCTCCAACAATTTTTGTATTCGGTTCAACAAAGTTGATTTTTACGGAATTTTTATTTGAGTCCATATTATCTTTTTTATTTGTAAACATTTATTTTAAAGTTAGTTGTTCCAATTCCTTGCTTATTAATGCATTTCTATAATTGGACGCTAAAACTACAATTTTTTCTTCTGTTAACAAACGCAAGTTGTTTTCCTCAATTAATTTTACAGTTTCATAGGCACTATTAATTGAAATAAATCCATGAATAACAAGCGTATCAAGATTTTTGTTAAATAAATCCACAGAAACCTTAAGGCGGTCAGAAACACCTAATTCTTTAAAGAAATTCTCTAACCAATTTTTATACAAATATGTTTTTTGTTTGTCACTTGGGTTTCTAAAAAAAATAATTTTTGCCTTAGTTCCACCCTCACTAATTGGATCAAAAACAGTAAAATTTTCTAATAACTCTTTTGCTTTTTCAGAAGCAGTTGTATTTGGATAATTTTTATTTAGTTGTTCTAACGAGCTCCTAAAAGCAGGTAATCCTTCAAGTCGTCCAATAGCTTTCGCACGCAGCAGCATCCACTGTGATTTTAATTTATAGTCAGATAATATTTTTATCTGCTCCTCGCTTTTGTTTAGTACATAATTATAGTTTTGGCTTTCAAACGCTTTACTGGCTTCTTCAAATATTTTTTCTTTTTCCTTTTCATTTTTTGATAAAATCTCCGGATTTGTAATCATTAGAGCATAGTCACTTTTTCTGTGGTCTCTTTTTAATATATTAGAAAATCTAAGTTCATTTTCTTTCTCATTTAAAAACTTGAATATCTTAATTAGATGGTAATAAGTAGCAGCTAAAAAAGTTTCGTTATTTTTTTCATCCAATAAAGTATAAAATTTATTGATTGATGTTTTCAAAGCGTTAAATTGTTCTTTGTAAGAGATACCAGATAAAAATAGAGCTTCATTTTTAATATTTTGAATACTATCAATTTTTGATATTGGTGGAATTGATGATAAATATTTATTGATATCAAAAAGAGGATTCGAGTCTTCTATTTTTTTTTCGTTCGATAATTCCACAACACTATTTCTAATATTTTTCTCATATTTCCAATTATCTTTTAATTCAATATTTCCCCAAATTCTCTTAAATTTTTGAATTCCATCTTCAACCTGCTTTGAGTTATAAAAATAGAAAGACTCAAATGTGTTTAATACTTGGCTCTGTCTCGAAACTTTTGAACTGTTTTTTTTGTTCAGCGATTTTTTTAAGTTAGAAATGTATGATTCTATATGTCCTATCTGCTCTTCAGGAGATTTTTTCATTAATAATATTATACTATCAGCTTTTTTAATTGTTTTTTCGTAATTAATTATATCGGTAAGTTTTTCTTTTTTTCTTTTAACCTTTCTAAACTTTAGGCTTTTTTCATCCAGATTTTGCAGCGTACTATCAAAATATTTACCTGCTTCTACAAAATCAATTTGATTCATTCTGTTCTCTGCAAAAAGTTCATAAATATTTGATTTTAAGTATTTGTCTTGTGTAAGCGTTTCTAAAGATTTTTTTAAATGTTTTTCAGAGGCTAATGTGTCTCCCAAACTTAATTTAAATTTTGAATAGAAATAGTTTATTTGATCTCTAAACCTTCTGTCTTCGTCACTTTTAAGAAGCTTTTTAAATTGGTTTTCTTTTTCCTCAATACTGTAAAAATTGGTATTAAGTTTTTCTAATTTTGATCGTAGCCAAAGTTCTCTTGGAATTTTTCGATTTAAATCAATTACCTTTTGATAGGTTATTGCAGCAGAATCAAAATTGTTCAGTTTATTATAAACTTGACCAAGTAAAAAACCAAATCTAGATTTGTAAGTAATGGATTTTTCATTTAAAAATGCTTCATTTAACGGATTTGTAGCATTTTCAAAATCGTTTTTGTTTATATAAGCTTTAGCTAAAGCTGCTTTGGCAGTTGAGTAGTCCCTTCCATCTAGAACGTCACTTGATAGAATGTTCTTAAGTTCTTTTATAGCTCTATTGTTCTGTCCAATTTCAATAAATACTTTTGCTTTCCAAAGCTCTGCTATTTTTGAATTTTTGCTACTAGACATATTTCTAATCACATAATTAAATGCATCCAAGGCTTGTAAATATTTACCATTAAAATATCTCGATTTTCCAAGTAGTAGATAGGCCCTTGAAATCTGTTTATTTTTTTCAGTACCATCAATGTACATAGAGTGTTTTTGCACGGTAAAAACTGCCTTTTCCTCACTAGTATCAAAAAAAGCATTTTTGTTGTTTTCAGTAAATGCAATTGGCAAGGAATAAGGATAAACTTCAATTAGGTTCCAATAGTTGTCTTTTCGTGACTCTATTAGCGCATTTACACCTAATCTTAAAGATTCCTCTCCATTATATAGTGGATTAAACTTTGAAGTTGTCGAGTGGTATGCTCTATTTAAAGCCTTATCTTTCTGGGTAGAACAGCCAAAAAATATTAAAACAAAAAGGATATATGCTTTTCTCAAGAAAATTTACTTTAGGATAAAACTTAAAAATTATTAAAATATTATTGATTGGCGAAAAAGCCTTCCAAATCTTTGAAAGTATTTTTTGATGTTTTCACATCTTTAACTACATGGCCTTTGTCCAATACAACAATTCTTTCACAAACTTCAGTCACATGTTGAAGATCATGACTGGAAATAACGAATGTCTTATCAGAATTTTTGGATTTATCTTTTAGAAGAACTTTTAGTCTGATTTGAGTTGTTGGGTCAAGATTAGCAAATGGTTCGTCAAGCACAACAAGTGGAGTATCACAAATCAATGCACCTACAACCCCAACTTTTTTTTGATTTCCTTTTGAAAGATCTCTTATATACTTTTTTTTACCCATGATTTCACCATGAAAAAAGTCCTCATATGGTTCCAAAGATTTTAAGATTTCATCTTTTTTTATGTTTCTAAGCTCTCCAATAAATGTAAAATATTCTTCAGGTGTTAAGTAACTAATTAAAAATTGATCATCAATAAAAGCAGATGTAATTGATTTCCAACTTTCATTTTTCGAAACATCATTATTTGATATTGTTACTTTTCCTGTGGAAGCTTTTATTAAATCTAAAATTAGGCTAAAAAGTGTTGTTTTTCCAGCTCCATTGTTGCCTACCAATCCAAATGTTTGAGATTTAGGAATGCTCATTTTTGGGATGTTTAAAACAACATCGTTGTTATAACTTTTTGAAAGGTTGTCAATTTCAATCATTTATCAATCATTTTATAAGCTTTTACAGTCTCGTATTTTTCACTCTTGTAAATTTTTTCAACAATTTTAAAGGCAATATTTCTAAAAAAGAAGCCAATTACCCCAAAAGAAGCAATTAATAGAAAACCTAGGTTGGAATCTTTAATTAAAACCCCAACATTGAACAAAAAGACCGGTATCAACAATGGGAGTGTTCCTGTAATGAACATTCTAAAATTAAATGCCTTAAAATTTCCAAAAGCTTTGGGATTTTCTAGATTCATTGGAATTCTAGTGTAGGCACCACTAATCAATATTATTATTGAGCTTACTCCCATATTAAAAATTCCACCAGCAATAACAGCATAAAAAATTTCCCAACTAAAAATTAAATAAAATGAGGATAAGATGGTTGATGCAAAAGTAAAAATTACCATCAACCACCATTTTGAAATTAAATATTCTTTGTATGAAATATTTTGAGTCATGATTAAAGGATAAAAACTACTGTCCCAACTTGGTACATATTGACCAAAAGTTAAAAGAAATCCACCTGTTACAAAAATTCCAGAAAAAATCTGAAAAAAAGACATATTACGATATAAATCGATTTGAAAAATTAAACCGTATAAGATAAATAACAATCCCATCACTGCTACTCCACGAGCAGCTTTGCTTCTAATTATTAACCGAATATCATTTTTTATAAATGTTGAAGCTTTTCCGAATCTATCAAAAAGCGACAACCATTCCAGTTTTTTAATTTCTACTTTCTTTTTTGAATCAGAGTCTAAATAAAATTTTTGTTTAAAAAAATTAAAACTCAAATAGTAACTCAAAATTATTATTGGAATAAAAATTAAAGATGAAATAGGGCTTATTAATGAAAGATTAAATACTGGGGCAAAAAACTCACCTATTTCAATTATTTCGTATTTCTGAAGTAGAAAAAAGGAAATCATCAAAGCGGCTACCGAGTAAAGAATTCGGTCAATTCCATTTATAATTATGTTAATATAATTTGTAATAAGTATTAAAGAAAAAACAATTAACCACCATGACGAAACTTGCCATAAAGTATATTCAGATTCATAGATTAATAAAAGGCCAAATGGGATGAAAAAATAAAAATTCATCGTATTCCAAAAGCTAAATGTTGATTTAAAAAGAGTAAAATGAACAGTACTTTTTTTGGATATCGGCTGTAATAGCAATGGATTAATTATAAGCTTTGGGATTTTTTGAAAAAAATACCTTACTACAACCCAAAGAATTGTAAAGTAAATAAGATAATTATTAATTTCTATTAAGGGGTCTTTTCCCAAACCTTCGTCAAAAGAATAGAAACTAATAACAGCAAGAGAGGCCGCAATTGCAACAAAACAAATAAAGAAATAGCCTAATAATATTTTTTTACCAATGTTTGAAGCCACACTTGACCCTCTAAAAAATGATTTTTTTGATAAGTAAAAAAAAGTCGCTATAACTGATTTGGACATAAAACAAATATAATAGAAATAAGATTTTAGTTATTTAAAATTTTATAGGCCAAGTCAATTACCAATTTGGGGTCTATGGTTCTCATAACATCTTCATACCCTTTTACCTTTTTATTGCCATAGACTGATGTTGGTATGAAAGGGAACCTATTTCTGTTGGAGACGATACTATTTTCCTTTGGTTGTCCAAACGGGGTAAATCCCAAACATGGATGGGTACTACCCCAAAGTGTTATTACGGGAACATTATAATTTGATGCTAGATGACCATTTGCTGAATCCATAGAAATCATAAGATTTAGTAGTGCAATTAATTGAATTTCATCACCAAGCTCAAACATTCCTACAGAATTTATAACGTTTTTGGAAGCATCTGCCCAAATATCAAGTTTGTTTTTTTCATAATCTCCAAATCCAAAAAGTACAACATTATATTCTCTTTGTAAATTAGCTACTACTTTTTGCATTAGGTCCAAAGGATATTGTTTTGATTCGTGAGCTGCAAATGGGGCAATACCAATAATTTTTCTATGATTTTCAAAATTCAGTTCTTTGAACTTTGAAAACATTGGCATAACTGGAATTTCATCATTTGACAATGAAATTGGAAAACCAAGTTTTTCAAAAACTTGCGCATAGCGAAAAATTTGAGGTGTAAGAGGAATCAATGTCTTTATTTTTTTTTTAGTTAGTCTTTTTTTGGAAGCTCTCCCCTTATCAATTTTTGCTTGTTTAATCCAAAAATATCTTTTAAAGTAAACCATCAATAGCTTTGTTCTAATTACCTGATGCAAGTCAGCTATATGTGTAGGACGTAATCGCAATATTTGACTAAACAACTTATAAAGACCAATAGGTGTTTTATGTTTATTTTTTAAATCAGGAGTTATGAAATCAACATTTTTTAATCCATCAAAGATTGGCACAAATCTTCTTTGTGTTACCATAGTGATTTTTGTTTTAGGATAGGTTTTTAAAATTGCCCTAATTACAGGAACACACATTGCTACATCACCCATTGCTGAAAGGCGAAAAACAATAATATGAGAGTTTAACATTAGATATTGTTTTGGTACAGAACAGGATTTAATGATTCGTCGTTGTACATTTTCATCTGCTTATATACCTTCATGTATTTTAGTCCATTTTTCATGTCCTGCAATAACTGGTCAATAGCTTCTGATAAGTCATTTTTTTGTTCCATAAGTATTAACAATTTTTTTTTGCATGAATTCCTGTGTTCTTTAGACCCGGAACTTCTTTCTGATTCCTCTTTCATGTGAAAAATTTTCAAAGCTAGTATTGATAACCTATCTATTGCCCATGCCGGACTTTCAGTATTAATTGAAGCGTTTTTATTTATTTCAACATTTTTAAATTTTGAGTAGTAAAAACTATCAATATATTCAACAGTATCTGTTCTGTCTTGGTTTGATGAATCAATTTTTCTTTTTAGAGATAGAGCATTATTTGGTGATATTTTTGGATCTCTTATTAGGTCTTCATAGTGCCATTGAACCGTATCAATCCAATTCTTTTTATAAAGTAAATATTCTAATGATTCTTTATCGAAAGGGTTTTTCATCGGCTGGTTTACGTCATCTTTAATGTGATAATCATTAATAGCCATTTCAAAAATTTTGAAAGCTTTATTACTAATCATGAACTAGTTTTTATCAAATATATTAAATGTAAAAGTTGTGATGTATTGCACCACTTGCAGAAAGCCAATTAATAACATAAATTTGAACAAATACTTATGAAAAATTTCTTTGAGCTTATACAATTCATTTTTGAGGAAATTCTTTTTTATCCTCTCAACTTTCTAAGAGAAGTTGAGCCATTTAGTTGGTTATTAGCAAATGGTATAAATTTTCTTTTTTTAGGTATTGGTATCTTAGGTATGATGTATTGGTTAAAACAATTAAAAAAATTTAACGACTCCGGTGAAGAAGATACTGATTCAACATCACACTCTTTTTTATAAGTCAAAACCAATATCTTTTCTAAAATACATTCCTTTGAACTTAATTTTTTTCAAATTTTTGTAGGCTTTAGACAATGCAATTTTGATACTTGAGCCAAGTGCAGTTGAGGAAAAAACTCTTCCACCATTCGTTACAATTTTATTATTTTTTTTTAAAGTACCAGCTTGGAAAACAAGTTCTTGGTCAATGTCACCCAAAACATCTAACCCCTTTTCATATGATTCTGGATAGCCCCCTGAAACGCTTACAATTGTTACTGCGTAATTTGGACTAACATCAAGTTTAATTTCTGATAACTTGTTATTTGCAGTGGCTAACAAAATTTCAAGAAAATCGTTCTTTATTCTAGGCAAAACTACTTGAGTTTCAGGGTCTCCCATCCTTACATTGTATTCAATAACAAAGGGTTCTCCTTTTACATTTATAAGCCCGATAAAAATAAATCCTAAATAATCAATATTATCTTTCTTAAGTCCTTTAATGGTCGGTTTAATAATTTTATTCTCAATTTTATTTTTAAAATCCTTATCATTAAAAGGTACTGGTGAAATGGCACCCATACCACCAGTATTTAACCCAGAGTCACCCTCACCAATTCTCTTATAATCCTTTGCATACGGAAGCGTTATGAAAGAATCCCCATCTGTCAAAACAAAACAGGACAACTCAATTCCGTCAAGAAAACCTTCTATGACAACTTCTTTACTTGCAGATCCAAATTTTTTATTTTTTAACATTTCTACAAGACTATTTTTTGCTTTTTCTAGCTCATTAATTATTAAAACCCCTTTACCTGCAGCAAGTCCATTTGCTTTCAAGACATACGGTGGACTGATGGACTCCAAATAATCTAAACCATCGTTCAAGTTTTTCAATCTAAATTTTTTATAGGGCGCTGTTGGAATATTGTGTCTTTCCATGAATTCCTTTGCAAATGATTTACTCCCTTCAAGCATGGCTCCAAATTTCTCTGGACCGATGACATTAATTTTTTCAAGTTTTTTGTTAGAATGAATAAAGTCTGAAATCCCAAAGACTAGTGGCACTTCGGGTCCAACCAAAACTAAATTAATATTGTTCCTAACAATTGAGTTTTCAAGTTGCTTAAAATTTGAAATGTCTATATCAAGATTAATTCCTAAATTTTCGGTCCCAGCATTCCCGGGAGCAAAAAATAATTTATTTGGAATTTTACTTTTAGAAATTTTCCAACCAAAGGCATGCTCTCTTCCTCCACTTCCAATAACTAAAACATTCATTGATTAATGATTAGATTGTATAAATAATCAGTTATTATAATTGATTTCAATCATAACCTCGTTTCTTCTGTTGTAAAATTTAAATGGAGCATCATATCCAAGAATTTTTAATTCCCCAATTGTTGCAATTCCACTTTTTTTAAGAGTATTAATTAAAGTATTCTTATGCTTTTTTACTTTTTCTGAGTTAGAGTATCCCCCATAAGTTAATGAAGCAACATACACGGGTTTGGTGGTATGAGTTGTAACATCATCTCTAGTAGATTTAGGAACTTCAATATCATTATATAAACTTGGTAGCACAAACGCCATTTCCTTTCCTTTTTCATCCATATAAACAGGGGCGGTCATAGCAATTTTTTTGTTTTTATCATTTTTTCCTGAAATGTACTGAAATAATTTACCAAAATTATTATCACCATTCTCTGATGATGTTTTTACGATTTTAGCACTCGGATAAAAACGAATCTCAATTGAGTCAATTTTTTTTATTAATGTGTAAGGCTGAGTTTCTGTGCTTTGTCCAAACATACTTAAATTAAAAATTATTGAGACGATAATTGTTTTAATTGTAAAATTCATTTTGTTTTTTTCGTGTCTCTTTTTATATCTTTTTCAACAACTTTTAAATACTTTTTTCTTTTCTTCTCGGAAACAAATGGGACCGACCAAAATTGTTTAGTTTTTGTAAATAGTGACAATCTCCACCCAAAAACAAATGTATATACACCCATGACTAGACGAAGCTTTACTGAATTCACGTAGAGAGTTTTGACAGGAAGTGCAGGAGCCCCATGAGTTATGTATGTTCTAATTTTTTTATTATTAAAATAAGATTTAGGGTAAGCATAAACACCTATTATTTCTGCCAGCCATTTCCACTTAGGAGTACCAATTACATTTGTTACATTAATAAATTCATATGCAAAACCAGGTGTAAAAACTTCATCGAAAAATATTTCAGTTCTGGGAGTTAATCTAAACCACCAAACAGGAGAAATTATATAGATTCTTTCAGACCATTTTACCAATTCTTTATATTTATTAATTACTTTATCTCTAGGCCTAGTAAAACTATCTCTATATAAATCGATTATTTCTAAATCCTGACCGGAATCTTTAATTCCATCTTTAACGGTTTTAAAAATACCATTGTAACAAAATGATTTAGTATCTGGGTGTCCAACAACAATAAGATTCTTCATAGATATTTCTTACAAATTTAAATGATTGTTTTAAAGTATGACTAACAATATTTAATTATAAGAGTCTATTTAATTAAATTAAGGTACAATGAAATTGAAAAGCTAGGATTTTAAATCTAGTTTTCTATTAAGGATAATAATTCCAACACAAGAGATTAACATTAAAGTCGACGGAACAGTAGGAATAATCGGGTCATTAACACTAATATGAAAATATATGGCAGCTAACATAAAAAACCCCATAACAGTAGCAGCAGGAACAACTAATTTTTCTTTAAAGTATAGCCCAATAAGTAATAAAACAGCAGTTGTCACCTTACTAATTCCAACCATTACCATTATATTGAAATTGAGACCATAAGCTTCAAATTCCTCAAGCATAGTAGCAGCACCGCCACCTCTAAAAGGAGAATCCAAATTAATTTTAAACCAAGCACATATTACAGAGAATGAAACCAATAGTATCAAACATTTATATAAAACTTTCATAGTTTAAATTTAATAAATCTAAAATTTTCTCAAAAAATAGAAGTTTAACTGTTTAGCTTCTTAATTAGATTGAGCGCTGAACCTGCTTTAAACCATTCGATTTGAGTTTGATTGTATGAGTGGTTTACAGTTATAAGATTTTTTGTTTTGTCAGAGTGAATTATTTCAATTTTAATTGGTTTTTCTTTTGCAAAATCCTCTAAATTGATGAAATTGAATGTGTCATCTTCTTTAATTAAATCATAGTCGTTTTCATTGGAAAATGTCAATGCAAGCATCCCTTGCTTTTTTAAATTTGTTTCATGTATTCTCGCAAATGATTTAACAATTACGGCTTTTACACCTAAATGTCGAGGTTCCATTGCGGCATGCTCTCTAGAGGAGCCTTCGCCGTAGTTGTGATCTCCAACAACTACTGTTTCAATTCCAGATGCTAAATAGTGTCTCTGAACGTCGGGGACTCCTCCATATTTCCCAGTAATTTGATTTTTGACAAAATTTGTTTTCATATTAAAAGCATTAACTGCACCAATTAAACAATTATTTGAAATATTATCTAAATGTCCTCTGTATCTAAGCCATGGACCAGCCATTGATATGTGGTCGGTTGTACATTTTCCAAAAGCCTTTATTAATAATTTAGCACCTGTAATATTTTTTCCATTCCAAGGTAAAAATGGATTTAACAATTGTAGTCTTTCAGAATTTTTATCAACATTTATCTTGATTTTACTCCCGTCTTTTGAGGGCTCTACATATCCATTATCAAGAAAATCGAACCCATCAATAGGCAATTCAGTTCCAGTAGGAGGGTCTAAAAGAATTTCTTTTCCGTCCTGATTTTTGAGCCTATCTGTTAGTGGATTGAAATCTAATTTTCCAGAAATTGCAATAGCTGCTACTATTTCAGGAGATGCCACAAAAGCATGGGTATTAGGATTGCCGTCGGCTCTTTTTGAAAAATTTCTATTAAAAGAGTGAATGATAGAGTTTTTGGGCTTTTTATCTGCGTCTTTTCTAGCCCATTGGCCAATACATGGGCCACAAGCATTGGTAAAAATTGTAGCATTTAAATCCTCAAAAATTTTCAAAAGACCATCTCTCTCAGCTGTAAAACGAACTTGTTCTGAACCGGGGTTAATACCGAATGAAGATTTAGTAACAAGCTTATTTTCAACTGCTTGTTTGGCAATTGATGCCGCTCTAGATAAATCTTCATATGAGGAATTCGTACAGGAACCAATCAGACCCCATTCAATATCAATAGGCCATTTATTATTTTTTGCTTTTTGACCCATTTCAGAAACGGGAGTCGCAAGATCAGGGGTAAATGGCCCATTTATATGTGGAGTAAGCTCATTTAAATCGATTTCAATTAGTTCATCAAAATATTTTTCAGGTTCAAGATAGACTTCTTTATCAGCAGTTAAATGTTCTTTAACATTATTAGCTTCGTTTGCAACATCATTCCTCCCTGTAGATCTAAGATACCTTTCCATAGATTTGTCATAACCAAATGTTGAAGTTGTTGCTCCGACTTCAGCTCCCATATTACAAATAGTTCCTTTACCAGTGCAAGACATTGACTCCGCGCCAGGACCAAAATATTCAATTATAGCTCCAGTTCCACCTTTCACAGTAAGTATTCCAGCAACTTTTAATATAACATCTTTTGGTGCTGTCCAACCATTTAGTTTTCCAGTTAATCTTACACCAATTAATTTTGGAAACTTTAATTCCCACGGCATGTTTGCCATAACATCAACCGCATCTGCACCGCCAACACCAATTGCCAACATGCCGAGACCACCAGCATTAACAGTATGAGAATCAGTTCCAATCATCATACCACCAGGAAATGCATAATTCTCAAGAACAACTTGATGAATTATACCAGCTCCAGGCTTCCAAAAACCAATACCATACTTGTTTGAAACAGATTGTAAGAAATTAAAAACTTCTGAAGATGAGTTTTTAGCTGATTTTAAATCCTCAATAGCACCATCTTTTGCTTGAATTAAATGGTCACAATGCACAGTAGTTGGAACAGCAACTTTTTTCTTTCCAGCTTGCATGAATTGCAGCAATGCCATTTGTGCTGTGGCATCTTGACAAGCTATTCTATCTGGCTTGAAGTCCACATAATCGTTACCTCTTGAATATGGAGATTCAGGAAGTTTGTTCCATAAATGTGAGTAGAGGATTTTTTCTGACAATGTCAAAGGTTTTCCAACAAGTTTTCGTGTCATTTTGATTTTTTCACCAAGTGTTTGGTAGAAGGACTGTATCATATTTAAATCAAATGCCATCAATTCAATTTTGAACAGTAAAAATATTAAATAAAAAACAAATAAGGTTTTTATTGGGCATAGTTAGCAGGTGATTTTTATTATTATGTTTAATATTGCACTTTAATAAAAAAATAATTGAAAAGTATTTGTTGCATTGGTGCGGGTTATGTTGGAGGTCCAACAATGGCAGTTATTGCTCTAAAATGTCCTGAAATTAAAGTAACTGTTGTAGATATAAATCAAGAAAAAATTGATTTATGGAATCACACAAATTTAGAAAATTTACCAGTATTTGAGCCAGGCCTTGCAAATGTAGTTTCTGAAGCTAGAGGTAGAAATTTATTTTTTTCTACAGACGTTGATAAGGCAATTGAAGAATCAGAAATGATTTTTATTGCTGTCAATACTCCTACAAAAACATACGGTCAAGGTAAAGGAATGGCGGCAGATTTAAAATATGTTGAACTTTGCGCAAGACAAATTGCTAAAATATCAAAGACAGATAAAATTATTGTAGAAAAATCTACATTGCCTGTAAGAACAGCAGAAACAATACAAACCATTCTAGATTCAACTGGTGAAAAAGTAAATTTTCAAGTATTATCTAATCCAGAATTTTTAGCTGAAGGTACAGCTATTGAAGATTTATTTCAGTCAGATAGAGTTTTAATAGGCTCAAATCAAACGCAGGAAGGAATTGAAGCAGCAAATAAACTGGTTGATATATATGCTAAATGGATTCCAAGACACAAGATTTTAACTACTAATGTATGGTCTTCCGAGTTATCTAAACTTACAGCAAATGCATTTTTAGCTCAAAGGATATCTTCAATTAATTCCATTTCTGCATTATGTGAAGCGACAGGCGCTAATGTAGAGGAGGTTGCTAGCGCATTGGGAACAGACAGTAGAATTGGTCCAAAGTTTTTAAAAACTTCTGTTGGATTTGGAGGATCTTGTTTCCAAAAAGACATTTTAAATTTGGTTTATTTATGTAAGCATTTTAATTTAAAAGAAGTTGCTGATTATTGGGAGCAGGTCATTATAATGAATGATTTTCAGAAGAAAAGATTCTCAAAAAAAATAATTTCAAAATTATTTAATACGGTGTCATCAAAAAAAATCACGTTTTTTGGTTGGGCCTTTAAAAAAAACACAAACGATACAAGAGAGTCTGCGTCAATTTATGTAGCAGATCATTTAATTGACGATGGTGCTGAGATTCATGTCTATGACCCAAAGGTGAAAAAGAAGCAAATCATTAATGACATGAAATATCTATGGGATTTAAATGGTTATTCAAAAAAAATTATAAAGGAAAAACTTAAAAATATCGTTGTTCATGATTCCCATATAAATTCAATCAGTAAATCACACGCAATAGTCATTTTAACAGAATGGGACGAATTTACAGCATATGATTGGAAAAAAATTTATAAAAAGGTATTTAAACCAGCCTTTATTTTTGATGGAAGAAATATTTTGAATCACAACAAACTTACATCAATCGGATTTGATGTATTTTCTATAGGGAAAGGCTAATTTATATATTCAACATTTCCCCTGCGTTTTCCTAAACTTGTCCTTAATTTAGAACGAAGTCTGTTAGTATATAAAACAACTATTGTCACAAATAAAAAATAGATTAATATTGTATAAAATGCTGAAATGCTAAAAGTTAACAACGAAATACAAATTATAAATGCAAGAGCACATCCGTTAATAAACAATGAGCATAAAAGGTGACTTCTACTAAAAAACCTTAAGCATAAGTGGTGTATATGAAAATTATCTGCACTTAAGGGCTTTTTTCCAATACTTACTCTATAAGAATACACACCAGCTGAATCTATAATTGGTAATATAAATAAAGTTAGAGGTGCAATTGGAAGCAAAGCTTTACTCTCTAGAAGATTTAGTGTTACTATACTTGGGTCGCTTAAAAAAATTAGTGTAAAAATATACATAACTAGTCCAAGAAATAATGATCCGGTATCTCCCATAAAGCTCTTTTTCTTTTTTGAGAGATTGTGTGGTATATAGCCAACTAATAATCCAATAATTAAAATAGACATGCCGAAGAAAGCTTGATTGTTTTCAATCCAAAAAAGAACAGCAAATCCTGAAAACGAAATGATCGACATAAAACTTGAGTTTCCATCAATTCCATCAATTAAATTAAATGAATTGATCATAAAAACTCCTATGAATGATGTGAATATAACACCAGCTAAGTTATCAAGCGAATTAATTCCAAGGAAGCCATGTAAATTATTGATAATTAGATTGGGATTAAAATATAATAAAATCAAAACAGAAATTAATTGAAATAATAATTTTTCG
>PKDV01000079.1 GCA_002862715.1 Flavobacteriaceae bacterium
ATTTTGGATTTTTTTTACCTGCAGCGCGTTTGTTTCCTGGACATAAATAGCAATTTGGATCATAGTCCAAAGACAGTAATTTTTGAGGTTTATCTTTCTTACCCTGCCAAGGTCTATTTGTTCGGTGAGGAGATACAAGAATCCATTCCCCCGTAAGAATGTTTTTTCGCCTATGTGAGGAATTTTTAAAATTCATTTTTATATTGTTTTGGTTGCCTCTACACCATTAGAAATAGCAACAATAATTGAGGATAAGTTAATATTAAATTTTGCTTTGTATGCCTTATTAGCTAATTCAATAAATTCATTAACATAAGTTTCTTGTACCAGGTTAATAGTGCAACCACCAAAACCACCGCCCATCATTCTGCTACCAATAACATTAGAAATATTTTTTGTAAAATCAACTAAAAAATCTAATTCTTTACAGCTGACTTCATAATATTTTGACAATTCACGGTGAGTGTGATACATTAAATTTCCAAATTCCTCGATTTTACCTCTTTGAATTAACTCTGCCGCTTTTAATGTACGTTTGTTTTCTCTTGAAACAAATAATGCACGATGGTAGATGTTTTTTTTGAAGTTTTTTTTCAAAGAAAAAATTATTTTTTCAGGAACATCTGCTAAAAATTTATACTCATTATATTGATTCTGAATAATTGATAATGCCATATTACATTCCTGCCTTCTAATATTATATTCACTAGATGCTAAATTATGCGAGACATTTGTATTTAGTAAAACAATTTTAAAGGCTTTAAAATCAGCATCTATTAATTTGTAATTTAAAGTTTCACAATTCAAAATAAGGAGTTTTTTTATTTTACCCATTATTACTGCGAACTGATCCATAACTCCGCATTTAATCCCAACAAAATCGTGCTCAGCAGCATGTGATATTTTAATAAGCTCTAAATCGCTTAAACCTAAATCAAATAGTTCATTTAACCCTTTTGAAAAACCACATGACAATGCAGCCGAAGAACTTATTCCTGCTCCTATTGGTAAGTCACTGGTAATAAAACATTCAAAACCACCCAATTTATTATTACATGTTTTTTTTATTTCATTGATAACGCCATAAATATAATTTTCCCAATGAGTGTCACTCTTGACTAATGGTTTGTCAATATCAAACTCAAACTTACCTTTGTCGAAAGATTCGACTAAGCATAAATTTGAGTGTGTTTTATTAAAATTCAAATTTAATTTTCTATTAATTGCAGCTGGTAAAACATTACCTCCATTATAATCAATATGTTCTCCAATTAAGTTTATACGACCAGGAGAAAAAACAGTTACAGAATTGATGTTTTTTTTAGACATTATTTCAGCTTGTCTAATTTGCTATCTAATATTTTGGAAAATTTTGATTTAACCTGTTTAAATTTATTATTTGATGCTAAATTATTCCATTCATTAGAATCCACATTATGATCGTAAAGCTCTTCCCTACCATTAGAATACCTTATGTAACGATATCTTTTTCCTCGCACTGAAATATGCTGCTCTCCAGGTTTTTTAGACCTCCAACTAGCAATCACTGTAAAAATATTTTCGGGTCCGTCCCATTTTTTTGTGTTTGGTTTCTTCAAAAAAGGCTCTAAACTATATCCATCTAATTGTTTTTTACCGTCAATACTAAGTTCTTCAACATTATTCCCAGATAAAGAAACAATTGTTGGAAAAATATCTATTAATGATACAGGATGTCCTACTTTTTTCCCAGCAGATAGCCTATATTTAGGTGCTTTAATAATAAGAGGTACCCTAGTTGTTTCTTCCCATAGAACATATTTCCATAAATACTCTTTTTCACCTAAATTATATCCATGGTCGCTAAACAAAATAACAATAGTATTTTCTTTAAAGTCTGAATCATTTAGGGCATTCATTAGTTCGCCAACTCTATCATCAGCAAATGCAACGCTAGCCAAATAAGCTTGTAGATAATTTTTAAGTGCTATTTCTTTGGATTCATATCCACTCAACAACCCGTCGTAAGCTTTTCTTCCTCTAGACTTACCATTTTGTTTTAGGTTGTTATCTTCTAAATAAGTATCCATGTTATCATTATCCATTAAATCCGGAAGTTGAATGTCTTCGATTGGAAACAAATCAAAATATTTTTGTGGAACTACTAAAGGGGTATGTGGTCGATGCAATCCAATAGCCATAAAAAAAGGTTGTTTATTGTTTTTTTTCTCCATTAACTCTAATTGTTTTTTTGCCCATATTGTACTTTTTTCATCAGTCATCAAATCCCTATCATTATCGTTAATATAACGAAACTTACTTTTTTTCCAATCACCAGAAAACCATCCCTCTGCTCCCGGTGCATCATTTGAAGGTAAAACAACTGGAATATTTGCTAAAGAAGTGTAAGTAGCATCAAGTGAACCTAGTTCACGCATGCCTAAAGGAGACAAAGGATGAGGAACAGCCTTTTTGCCATTATATGGAATTGGCCCATAGTCTTTTTTTACACCAAGTATGCTCCACGCACCTTTTTTGGAACTATGAAAAACCTTGCCTGACTGCATGTCAAGATATCCCTTTTGTTTTAAAAATTCAGGTAGAGTAGTAGCTTTGGCTAACAATTTATTTTTTAACCAATTGTCAAAACCCCACATTCTAGAACGAAGCGGTGAAATTCCAGTCATAAAACTAGCTCTTGATGGCTGACAAACTGGAACATTAGCGTGTGCATTAGTGAATAACACTCCCTCTGAAGCAAGTTTATCTATATTAGGTGTAAGTGCTTGTGGATGACCTCCAAGTACTCCAACGTAATCGTTTAGGTCATCCAAAACAATCATTAAAATGTTTGGTTTTTCTTGTGCGTATGCTGTAAACAAGAGAACATTAACTATAACTGCAAAAAAATTAATCTTGATTTTCATATTTATAAACTCTTTCCCACCAATTATCATTTCCTAGTGAAGGGTAATACCTGTCTTTTAATCCTTTATTCCAAATATTCCATTTTTCTTTCAAGTCTTTTTCTAAATTAGGTTTGGTTCCAATTAGATTATTTGATTCAGAAATATCAATTTTTAAATTATATAACTCAAAGTCAGATTGCTTGTTGTTTTTTAATAGTTTGAAATTACCTCTAATAACAGCCATGGCGCCTTGCTCCCATTTACGCCAGAATAAATATTTATGTGGCTCACCTTTTTTTTCACCTGTTAAATAAGGAATAATATTAACTCCATCAAGTGGCATTTTCTTGTTTTTTTTAATTTTCAATATATCAGCCATGGTAGCCATTATATCCAAAGATGAAATAGAATTTTCATATATAGTGTTTGGAGGAATAACTCCTTTCCATTGAATTGCAAATGGTACTCTTAATCCTCCCTCATAAACCGATCCTTTAGTACCTTTTAAAGGATAATTAGATGAAGAATTATTGTGAGCTCCACCATTGTCAGACAAAAAAACAATGATTGTGTTTTCTTCAATACCGTTATCCCTTAGAGCTTTTATAATTATACCGACTCCATCGTCAACGGCACTTACCATCGCTGCGTAGGTTTTTCTTTTTTTATTCTTAATGTTTAAAAAACGTTTGAGATATTTTTCAGTTGCTTGGAGTGGATTGTGAGGCGCATTGTACGATAAAAACAACATAAAATTTTGATTTTCGTTGGCTTGTTTCTCAATGAAATCTACTGCAACAGAGCTCAACTCGTCTGTCAAATATTCATTTTTGTAATCTGTTACTTGGAGTTTAGAGTAATTTTCATATAGTTTGGTCCTATACCATCGAAACGGCCTATCAACATAAAATAAATCCTCAATTGTATAATCTTTTGTGAAATAATTGTGACCACCCGATAAATAACCATAGAAATAATCAAAACCCCTATTAATTGGATGAAATTTTGGATGTGTTCCAAGATGCCATTTACCTATAATTGCGCTTTTATAGCCTCTTGTTTTCAACATTTCAGCCATTGTCATTTGATTTAATGGTAAACCAGCAGAATCATTTGTTGGATCAATTGTAGGATTGGTAGTATAACCGAACCTATCTTGGTATCTTCCGGTAATAAAACCAGCGCGACTAGGCGAACAAACCGGAAACGAAACATAACCGTTAACTAAATTAGCACCATTAAAAGCAATGGAGTCAATATTCGGAGTTGGTATATCTTTACAACCATTGAAACCAACATCCTCATATCCCATATCGTCGGTCATTATAATAACCAAGTTTGGTTTAGGTTGACTCCAAACGAATAGTACAAATACCAAAGTTGTAATATTAAAAAAATTATTACTCATCTTAAATTAATTTAGCGCTTGATTAAGTTGTTTTCTCAGTTTTTTTAGTTTATGTCTGTATTTCTTACTTCCTGCTAGATTATGCCACTCGTATGGATCTTTTTTATTAAAATATAATTCTTCCTTACCATTTGAATATCTTATATATCGGTAATTAGTAGTTCTTAGGGCGTAATTTTGCTGGTATTTGTTTAGCTTTTTTCCATAATTACCAACCACAATTAAAGCAGCACTTGGACCATTCCATGATTTTACTTTTGGATTTTCTAAGAATGGCCTAAGTGAAAACCCACCTAACTCACCGCCCTTAGAGCCTTTAACTGTAGATCCTTTTAGATTACAATAATCAATTAGTGTGGGATAAACATCTATTAAAGAAACAGGATGCTTTACAACCCCTTTAACATCGCTGTTTGGAATTCTAAAAATAAAAGGTATTCTACTGCTTTCTTCCCAAGGTGAATTTTTAAATAAATGATTTTTCTCACCCATATGCCAACCATGGTCACTAGTTAAAAAAACAATAGTATTTTTATTTAATCTAGTTTCATCTAATGCATCTAAAATTTTTCCTACTTGGTCATCAACAAAAGTTATACATGCCAAATATGCTTGTAAAAAATGCTTTAGTGCAAGATCTCGATTTCCACCATATGAGTCAACCAAAGCCTTTAGTAAAAGTGGTCCTTTTAAGTTACCTCCCCGATAGCCATAAACTGTTTTAACGTCACCATCTAATGATAAATCGCCTTGAAAATTTTCTTTCCAAAATGTATCAAATTCGTCTCCGTCTAGCCATTTGTCTAATTCGATTTTTTCAATTGGGTACATTTCAAAATACTCGTCTGGAGCGTGAAGTGGAGTGTGTGGACGAACGAAACCTACTCCCATAAAAAATGGTTTTGAAGAAGGATTTTTTGCAATTTTTTTTAATTTGTTAATAGCCCAATCAGCATGTTTTTCACCCTGTAAAAGATCTCTATCTTCGTCACTAATATATCTAAAAGGTTTCAAATCCCATCCATATACCAATCCTTTGTTCCCATATTTACCATTACTAATCCCACCATCAGAAATTCTTCCATATGAGCCATCTATAGTTCCAATTTGTCGATATGGGTCTGGAACATTTGGTAACACCCCAACCTTTTCGCCATCATAATAAAAAGGACCATAGTTGTGCTTGGTGTTATTTCCCCATTGTTGCCAATATTCAGACGGCTTTCCATGTGTAAGTTTTCCTGTACCTAATGTCTGGTAACCATTTTCTATAAAATATTCCATGAGTGTTTTATTGTGTTTTAAAACTGGTTGATTTAATAATGGTGTCCAACCAAAATCTGCAGATTCATGGGGGTAAACACCAGTAAAAAAACTATTTCTAGAAGGTTGGCACACTGGAACATTGGTGTGTGCATTCGTAAATTGTACTCCAGATGCAGCTAATCTATCCATATTAGGAGTTTTTACATGAGGATGACCACCTAGAGCTCCGATGTAATCATTTAAATCATCAGCCATTATGATAAGAACATTGGGCTGATTTTGTATTGAATACAAAAAAGAAAATGAAAACAATAATAAAAGTAATTTAAGTTTTAGCATGTTTATTTTCTTAAAATTACACTCATTTAAATTAAATATTCAATTAAATTTTAATATGTTAAAAATTACCAATAAATACATCCCTATTAACAAATAAGTCTAAAGTTCTATTTGTTTTATGTAATCAATTTCAATCAATGAATTTTTTTCTCCTTCGAACAAGATACTCACTGATTCACATCCTAAATTCCAAACTTTTTGTTCAATTGGAATTATTAATTTTTTAAATAAATTGTCTGAAATATAATTCAACCTACCTAACTCACCATTGTTGCTGAAAATTGAAATTTTAAGATTTGATTCTGATTTCAACGAAATGGTAAAGGCTTGTTTTGAGCTCGATCCTTTAATACTTAATCCATGTCTATTAATAACTACCTTTTCTTTATCAAGATTAAAATCTAAATAGCCTAAATTTCCCGAAAGGTTGGATAAAGTATCTTCTGAACTCCAACCTTCAGTTTGCCATCCCCCACAATCAAACTCATAAAAAAGTATCCCGTCATCAGGATTTCGTTTGTTGTTAATTTCCCATCCGTCCGACAAACCATCACCATCAGAATCTTTTCTATATTTTTCATATTCAGGATTAATTCCATATCCCCAAGAATTATCTTCTCCATTAGCCTTTAAGCTTTCCACAGACTCACTTGTAAAGCCCATATCTCCTTTAGACAACCAATCAAAAAGTAACGTACGGTGCATTTCAAGTTCTTCATTAAATTTTGGATTTTCCGCTAGATTATAAATCATTTCTGGATCTTTTTCCACATTATAAAACTCTTCTCTTTTGCGCTCACCAAAGTAAATTTCTTGATGTATTTCTGAGAGTTTTCCATTTTTATATAAATGATGCATATTTTTGGTATACATTTTATTGTCTCTATATTGAGGCTGTAACAATATGCGATCTAGCAAATAATTTCTCACGTATCTATAATTATTAGTCCTAATAGAGCGAACCATATCAATTGTGTGATCTAATCTATCTCTATGTGCAGCAACATATTTACGAGCAACAAAACTATCAGCAAAAAGATTCTTTCCTTCATACCAATAGGGGATTTCGATTCCAGCCCATGCCAAAGTAGTTGCTGACAAATCAAGCATGTTGATTATATCATTTCTAACTGATTTTTTTAAAAAATAATCATCAGGGCCCATTATAATAAATGGCACTCTTAAGCCTCCTTCAGTTAGCATTTGCTTATGTCGCAATAAATTATTTGCCCCATGATCAGAAAAATAAACAACTATTGTATTTTTAGACAAACCAGTTTCTTCTAATTGCTTTAAAATTTCACCAATAATTTTATCATCAATTCTAATGGCTTCATAATGCTGTGCTACAACCGATTGAAAAATCTCATTGTCAGGATAATCATTTGGAACTCTTACTATTTTCGGATCTACTTTTAATGAATCGCTTAATTTATCAGTATTGTTTTTACCTCCTCTTAATTGAATTTGACCAAAAAAAGGCTGATTATTTATCAGTTCTGACAGATCCTTTTTATCTTTTAAATCAAATGTATAAACACTTGATTTGTTCCAAACAAAATTATAGTCAGCTTTGCCATAATTAAATGTTTTATAGCCATGATTTGATAAAATTTCTGGAAGTAATTTATAATCTTTTGGAAGTTTAATTCTTGTTTGCTTTGTTCTTGAAGACCGGTGTTGGTGAGCACCAAAGCGAACAGCAGACTGTCCAACAATGATTGATGAACGAGTTACAGAACAGACAGGTGATGGAACAAAAGCACGATTAAAAAGAACACCTTCTGAAGCCATCCTATCAATATTAGGTGTTGATAAAGAGTTTATTTCATCACCGTAACACCCCATCCATGGAGATGTGTCTTCAGCATATATCCAGAGTATATTGGGTTTTTGAGCATTTGATTCATAATAAATTAAGCTAAGCAGAAAAAGTATTTTAAACTTTAAAAGAAGAGTTCTCAAAATGAATTTTTATTTGTTTAATTTTTGAGGTTTGTAATATTTGTTTCCAATATCTGCCTTTACGCCATTAACTTTGGAGGCAGCCTCTGCGTTGAAGAGAGGTTTAAAATCTTTGTCCCAAAAAGGGTTTTTTTCATGTGATTTTTCCATGATAGATTGAATTTCAAGAACAATTTCAGGATTTTGTTTAGCAACATTATTAATTTCTGATTCATCAATTTCTAAATTAAAAAGTTGAATTTCATTTCCCTCTCTTCTATCTCTAACAACTCCTTTCCATTTTCCATATCTAACAGCACTATTTGGCCTACCTTCATACAATTCCCAATACAAATACTCATGTTTTTTTTGAAATAAATTTTTCCCAAGTAGTGTTGGTAACATTGAAATACCATCACTGTTTCCAACAATTGGTTCGCCTGTTAGCTCCGAAAAAGTAGGTAACATATCCCAAAATGCAGACAAATGATCATTTTTGGTACCTGCATTAATTTTTCCAGGCCAATATGCAACCATTGGAGATCTGAGACCTCCTTCATACATCGTTCTTTTAATTCCTTTTAAATTTCCAGAAGGTTTAAAAAAATCTAACGTTCCTGCTTTTCCGTGTGCTCCATTGTCGCTGTTAAACATGATTAAAGTGTTTTTTTCCAAACCTAATTTTTTTATTAAATCAACAATAACACCTATATCCCTACTCATTCTGGATATCATTGCGGCCTGAATTTTCATATTAAGTGGCCACTTTTTATTTTCATATTGCGCTAAATCCGGAACTTGTAAACGAAGATGTGGAATGGTATAAGCTAAATACAAAAAGAAAGGATTGTTTTCATTTTTTTTAATAAATGAAATTGCCTTTTCAGTAAATAAATCATGACTATACTCGTTTTGTTTGCCATTATTATTATCTAAATACTTTTTAGTTCCATTCTCCCACAAATATTGAGGATAATAGTTGTGTGCTTTTCGTTGGTCAGTGTAACCAAAAAAATAATCAAAACCCTGCTTATTAGGATTCCCAGAATTATGGAATCCACCCAAACCCCACTTACCTATACATGCTGTTTTATAGCCAGCACGTTGCATCAATGTTCCTAAAGTTTCAGAGCCTGCGGGTATTGGCGTTTGACCATTGGGGTAACCAGGGCTATTAGCTCTTATGTATGAATGCCCCGGATGCTTACCCATCAAGAGAGATGCACGACTTGGAGCACATACAGCATTTCCACAGTAATGATTTGTAAATTGCATTCCATTCTTTGCAAGAAAATCCAACTCTGGAGTCTCAATCAGTTTTTGACCATTATATCCAACATCAGCATAACCTAAGTCATCAGCAAGTATATAAATAACATTGGGGCTATTTTGTTGAGCAAAAAGTACCGCTATAAAAATTGTGAAATAACAATGATAGATATAAAAAAGAATGTTTTTCATTACAAAATAAGTTTCAAATAAAAATATTAATCATTTTTTTTATAAATCTCGACATAGTCAATTTTCAAATAATTAGGCCAATTAGTATTTGTATCAGGGGCATTGGTTTGAACTTCATTATTTATAACAATGTACATATCTTCGTTTGGCCATTTTCCAATTCTATTAGGGCTCAAATCAGTTCTATTAAGCTCTCTTTTAACTTCCCCGTCAACAGTCCAAACAGCTTTCTCCTCTGTCCATTCAAAACCATAAATATGCCACGCTTCACAATTATACAACGCATCAAAATTAAATATGTAGCCAGTATCCCATTTTTGATTTGGCCACTCATCAACTAATAAGTGCATTCCCATTACATCATTTCCGACATTATTTTTTCCAAAATATTCAAACATATCCCATTCTGGTCCCCATACTAAATCCTCAGCTATTAACCACAAAGCAGGCCAAACTTTGTCACCCGATGGAAACTGTGCACGTATTTCAATATATCCCTTGTTAAGAAAAACTTTATGCATTGTCATAGCCCATCCACTAGTATAATTATAGTTGCCTGAAGGACTTGTTCCAGTATACGACCTCTTTTGATTTCTCAAAACCAATGCTCCATCCTCAATATATGAATCTTCCACAGTCACATAACCACTATACTTATCTTTTAATAAATGATCGCCGTCGGCACCGGGAACTATATCTCCTGAATTTGGGTCTCTCAAAGTTCCAACTGTCCAATAGTTAGTATTAATGGATTCGTCAGTGAAATGATCTTCCCAAACTTTTGAATAATCATCAGATCTGCTTGGAAGTGTTTCCAATAAATTTTCATTATAATCATCAGCAGGATTTTCCGAATCACTCAAATCATTTTTTGAATTACTGCAACTAAAACACAAAAAAATCACTATAGATAGAATCAGAGGATAATAGAAAAATTTATTATTATTTAGTTTCATTGTATCGCTATTGAATAAAATCTTGTTGTTGTTTTCCTACCTCATTAATTTTAAAATCTTGAAGTTTCTTTTTTAAACTATCAATTTTATTTTTTAACAAATTTAATTGGTTAGTGTCATTAATATTTTTTGGACTTATGTTACCCTTTTTAATCGTTTTTGGTATTTCATCGAAAATAAATTGTTTTGACGACTTTTCTGTAACAAATTCCAAATAAGCTGGATCTGGTGTATTGATTCCTTCACTTAGCAGTTCAGCCCTTACGCTAACCACTCCTGAATTTAAAGACGAACGCACAAGAGCTACTGACTCTCCCCAAAGAACTTTTTGGGGATTAATACCTATATTTTCTTTTTCAATTAATGTACCTTCACCGCTAATAAAAAATTTTATGTATTCATCACTCAATCTTTTAATTCCACCGTCAACATCTGTCAAATAAGCAACAACTGGTGTAATATCACTACCATTTGCTATTGGTTGTATATTGCTATCATCAATCTTTAATAATAATTTTCTTTTTCTTCCAACTGGCCATCTTTTATGTTCCGTTACTACTTTTCCATTTATAATACCTTCCGCCTTAATTACAGACTCAGGTGAGTATGAGCTATTAATTTTATTATATCCTTTTTTATTTTTATTTCTCACGTCTGCATATTTAAAAACATTTCTAAAAATTACTGGAATACGTGGTACTGGACTTGTATTATCGATTGCTTTTTTTACACCAATTTCTTCTCCGTACATAGTTAATTTTACCTCTTCACAGTTTGTAAAAATAGTAACATCTTTAGGGGAAAAAGGAGTTAAAAGGTGAGCGATGTAAACAAATGGAGATGCTTGAACCCCCGGAACATTTTTAAGACCTTCATAAGGAATTAAACTCTTAAATAAATAATAAGAAAACTTTGGCTGGCGATATGCATCCATTATTCCACCCCAAAATGGATCAGGATGATAACCTCGTTGATGATCAAAAGGATGCCACATCGTAGCGCCTACTAATGATTTACTAGCTGCATATGACATTGTAAGCGAAGGCCAAGTTTTTAATTCACCTTTTTCAAACCATTCTTCTTTAAAATAATGTAGAGCCTGACGAATTTGGGCAGCCTCTCCCCACTGTTTTGCAACCCTGCTAACAGAATTGTGATCAACCCAATTATCAACAAAATCACCCCACTCACGCTTAAAAATACTTTTTTTGGGATATTTTGGAATTTTGTCATTGGCATATAACATATCAAAATAAGATTGGTTTTTACCTCTCATCTCACGTGCATCAGTTACAGTATACAATCGCTTGTAGGGAAATTCTTCCTTTGCAGCTTTTGTTGCTTGTTGGGCATATATTTCTGGAAAATGAGTTTCATTAGGAATTATCTCCCAAATGAAAATTGAAGGCCTGTTCCGTTCCAAACGAATTAATTTTCTAACATCACTTATCATTCTTTCCATGAAAATAGGTTCTTTATTCCAAAACTGCCAGCCAGGAATTGTTGCAATGAACAGAAGACCTAACTCGTCACATGCATCCATAAATGCGGGGTCTTGAACATAATGAGCCGATCGAATCACACGCATACCTGACTGCCGAAGTTTTAAAGCATCTCTGTAATGAAGATTGTTTGGTAATGCATGTCCTAAGTGTGCAAAATCTTGATGTCTATTTCCTCCAATTAATAGCTCAGGGTAAGATTTTCCATTTAAGTAGAACCCATCATCACCTCGCATTTCAATGGTTCTTAGACCTATTCTTTTTTTAAACTTGTCTAAAAGTTCACCATTCGTACTTTTTATAGTTACATGTAAATCATGTAGTTGAGGATTGTCTGGTGTCCATAACTTTGGATTAGATATTTTAAAGTTTGAAATGTAATTAGTTGACTTGTTACTTTCAAGAACTATATTTTGTTTATTAGTAAAGACATCTAAACCTTTGTTGTCTAGAAGTCTTAATTCAACTAAAGCACTCTTCTTTTTTTCTTCATTTTTTATATTAATTGAGACTGAAACATCTATTGTCTTCTCATTTAAGTTATCGTAGTGAACTAATAAACCGCCTCCCCCAATTTTATCCTCTGCAAGTGGGTGAGTAACATATGTATTATTATGTACAATGAGCCAAGAATCTCTATAAATTCCTCCAAAATAAGTAAAGTCTAACAACTCTTGGGGTTTACCAGGTGGAAATGACTTGTCATTGCTATTATCTGCGCGTACTGCTACAACATTAGGTTTTCCAAAATTTAAATAATTAGTTATATCAATGTGAACGGGGTAGTAACCGCTATAGTTTTCTTCTAATAAAACACCATTTATCCAAATTTTCGATTTTCCCATAATGCCTTCAAAATGAAGCATTATTTTCTTTTTATTTAAATCATTATTTAAAGTAAAATGTTTGCGATACCAAGCTGGTCCTTGATAATTTATGCTTCCGCTAGCGTTTAAAGGTAAAATCTCCAACCCATCTGGTAGATTTACAATATTCCATTTGCTATCATCATAATCGATTTTTTCAGCACCAATAACATCTTTTTTTATAAATCGCCAACCTATATTAAAATCAATTGCTTGTCTTACACTTTTATCAGTTTCGTAAAAACCAGCAGTGGAAAATTCTGGGTTATATTTTTGGGAAAAAACAATGCCACAAAAAATTAATGTTAAAAAAATTAATCTGTTCATTTTACTAAAAATTATCTGTCCTAAATGATGAAACTGGCAATCCATTTCTTCCAAAAAGATTAGGAGTTATACAGTTTTTAAAACCATATCTTAATGCAATGGGAGAACTAACTTTGTCTGAGCTTATTATAATTTGTTGAACTTCACCATATACATTTGATAAAGTAACTTCAGCTGGATAAAAAATTTTGTCAGGTCCCGCAATTTCAAAATTTTTTGAGGGTTGGGTTTTATTTTTTATAAAAACTCTACTAGAAAATTCTAACACAATTTCATTATCACGAACAATCCAATCTTTTAATTTTGGTGAGCTATAATCAAAACCAACAAATCCATAATCCTTCGCCAAAGCAATATATGCAAGGCGTTTACCAACTTCTATTTTTTTTGAAGGGTGAATTTCCGAGCAATTACCAACATCAATAGTCACAACAATCTCGGCATTTTTTAATGAATTACTAATTTTAAGTTGAGCTTCCCTTAAAAAAGCTGAGTTCATTTTACCGTAGTTGAAAGGAGCTATTTGAGCAAAGTAAAATGGCAAATCGTCTTCATTCCACTTGTTTCTCCAAGATGTAACCATTTTGTTAACAATTTCCTCATACATATTGTAGTTATGTCGGTTTGCTTCACCTTGATACCACAAAAAACCCTTAATTCCATAACCTACAAAGGGGTTTAACATCGCATTGAATAGCACGCCAGGAGTTTTTTGAATTTGTTCAAATTTTTTATTACTTGCTTCTATTCCTAAATCATTCAAAGTTTTTTTATCTGTCCAAGCCTCAGCAGTTGATGAACCCCAAGCTGTTACAATAATGCCAATTGGCACATCTAATAAATGTTCAATTTGCTTTGCAAAAAAATAAGCAACTGCGCTAAAGGAGCCAGTAGTTGATGGACTTGCATTTTCCCATTTTCCAGAAACATCCTGTAATGGCTTGAAACTAGCATTCTGTTGCACAGTAAAAAAACGAATCTTATCATTATTTGAATTTACAATCGCATTTAATCCTCCATTAACAAAATTTCCATCTAAACCACCTTTTAATGGAACCTGCATATTGGACTGACCTGAGCAAATCCATACTTCACCAATCATCACATTTTTTATTAATACTTCTGACGAACCAGAAATAGATATTTCGTATGGTCCTCCAGCGATAGGAGTTGTTAGCTGAACTTTCCATTCGCCATTATTCTGTGTAATTGCGCTTGAAGATTCACCCCAAGAACTAACAATATTTACTTTTATTCCAGCTATATCTTTTCCCCAAATATTAATATTTTTCTTTTGTTGCAACACCATGCCGTCACTAAAAAAAGATGCTACATTAGTCTGTGCCCATAAACATGTATTTCCAACGGCAAAAAAAATTATTAAAAAAAATTTTTTAATTATACAGTTTTTCATTTTGTAGAAAATCAAGCTAAATACTTGTTAAATTTAGATAATATCTGAAAAATTTAATATAAATCATTTTATAAATTTGGATATAAATAATTATTTTATGAAATCACGTGTTAATGTTTTAATAATATTTTTATCAATTTTACTGTCAGGTTGTAAAAATGAAAATCAGATTCCCAATATTATTATAATCTACACTGATGATTTGGGTTATGGTGATGTCGGGGTTTACGGAGCTAAGGAAATTAGTACACCAAATATGGATTTTTTGGCAAAGAATGGTGTTCAATTCACTCAAGGATACGCATCTTCAGCAACATGTACTCCAAGTAGATATGCCCTTCTAACTGGTACTTATCCTTGGAAAGAAAAAAAAGCAAGAATTCTTCCTGGCACAGCACCCTTAATTATTGATACAACACAAATGACACTACCAAAAATGCTTAAACAACAGGGTTATGAAACTGCAGTAATAGGAAAATGGCATCTTGGACTTGGAACTGGAAAAGTAGATTGGAATAACCATATTACACCAGGACCAAACGAAGTAGGTTTTGATTACTCTTATATCATGGCTGCAACTCAAGATAGGGTACCCACTGTTTACATTGAAAACGGTTACGTTGATGGCTTGGATACATCTGACCCAATTGAAATCAGCTATCAAAAAAATTTTGAAGGACAGCCCACAGGTAAAAACAATCCTGAGTTACTTTCAATGATGTGGCACCACGGTCATAATAGTAGCATTGTCAACGGTATTCCGAGAATAGGGTTTATGAAGGGTGGTGACTCAGCAAAGTGGAGTGATATTGATATGGCAGACCATTTTTTGAATAAAGTCAAACTATATGTTAAATCAAAAAAAGAAAAACCATTCTTTTTGTACTACGGTATGCAACAGCCCCACGTACCTCGTACTCCACACCCGCGTTTTATTGGAGCAACTTCATTAGGGCCTCGAGGCGATGTAATTGCCGAAGCTGATTGGTGCATTGGTGAATTAATAAAAACACTCAAAGAAGAAAATATTATTGAAAACACTCTTATTATTTTTTCAAGTGACAATGGTCCAGTTTTAAATGATGGTTACTATGACGACGCAGTAGAAAAAAATGGAAACCACACACCTGCAGGTGTTTTACGTGGTGGAAAATATAGTTTGTTTGAAGCAGGTACTAGGGTTCCATTTATAACTTATTGGAAAGGAAAAATAATGCCAAAAAAATCTAATTCACTTGTTAGTCAGTTAGATTTATTTTCATCCTTGGCAAAATTGACAGGTAGTGATTTAAGGGCTGACGATAGTATTGATTTAATGGATACATTCATGGGTAAGAGTGATGAAGGTCGTTCAGAACTAATTCTAGAAGCAACCACCAGAACTGCTTTTAGAAGTGGTAATTGGGTTATGATTCCTCCATATAGAGGTCCCGCTGTATTAAAAGCTGTTAATATTGAAATAGCTAACAGTCAAAAATATCAGCTATATAATTTATCTAATGATATTAGTCAAAAAGTAAATCTTGCCGAATCGGAGCCTGAAAAGCTTCAAGAAATGAATTCAAGATTTACAGAAATAAGAGGAGAAGGATATAATCAAATAAAAAAATTAGAACTTAAGTAGATTTAATTTTCTTAATTACTTTAAGTACATTTTGCACATCATTTTTTAACTTACTATAGTTTCGTTTTTTTATAATTTCTTTGCTAATAAGTTTAGATCCCATGCCTACACAAAATGCACCGGAATCAAACCAAGATTTTAAATTTTCCTCATCTGGACTAACCCCGCCTGTAGGCATGACATTAGTCCAAGGCTGAGGGCCTTTAATAGCCTTGATAAAGCTGGGACCATAAGTTCCTCCAGGAAATAATTTTACAATTTCACACCCTAATTCCTCAGCTCTCGCAATTTCGGTTAATGAACCGCAACCAGGGGACCAAAGTACCTTGCGTCGATTACAAGTTATAGCAATATCCTTTCTAAAAACCGGTGTTACAACAAAGTTTGCACCTAAATTTATGTAGAGAGATGCTTGTGAAGCATCTGTAATTGAACCAACGCCAATTATCATTCCAGGCAATTTCTCAGACGCGTATTTAACAAGAGGTCCAAATACTTCATGCGCAAAGTCTCCTCTTGATGTAAATTCTAAAAGTCTAGATCCTCCATTATAACATGCATCAAGTATCGCTTTAGCGACATCTAAATCATTATGAAAAAAAAGCGGTACCATTCCATTTTCTTTCATTGTATTTATTACTTGTAAACGAGAATATTTAGACATACGCATTAAAATTATTTTGTAAAAATATAAATTATGAACATTTATCGTGATACTCTACCGGAAGCATCACCACTCATCAATTTTTTGACTTCATCTACACTTACAAGATTTGCGTCTCCTTTAATTGTGTGTTTTAAACAAGATGCAGCTACAGCAAAGTCCAAAGCATGCTGGTCATCATCTGGAAACATGAGCATTCCATATATTAACCCACCCATAAAGGAATCTCCCCCACCAACTCTGTCAACGATATCAGTAATTTGGTATTTTACAGTCTTACACATTCTTTTTCCGTCGTAGAGAATTCCAGCCCAAGAATTGTGAGATGCTGAAATTGAGCCTCGAAGAGTAGTTATAACTTTCTTGGCTCTTGGAAATTTTTTCATCATCTGCTCACAAACAGATAAAAAAGCATCCGCTTCAATATTTTGTCCTTGAGTTTGTACTTTTAGTCCCATAGGTTTAATTCCAAAATGCATTTCTGCATCTTCTTCATTCCCTAAAATAATATCACAATATGATGTCAACATATTCATGGTAGCTTCTCTAGTACTGTCATCACAGTATTTCCATAATTTTGCACGGTAATTTAAATCTGTAGATACTGTAATCCCTTTTTTAGTTGCTATTTTGACAGCTTCAAGACAAGTATCAGCCGCTGATTGAGAAATAGCTGGGGTGATTCCTGTCCAATGAAACCATTGTGCACCATCAAAGACTTTATCCCAATCAACCATTTTAGGTTTGATTTCAGACATTGATGAATTAGCGCGATCATAAATAACTTTACTACCCCTGCTAACAGCACCTGTTTCTAAAAAATATATTCCGAGTCTATTTCCTCCTTTAAGTATAAATTTTGTATCAACTCCCCTTTTACGCATTTCCATTAAAGCGCACTCACCAATGTCATTATTTGGAATGCGACTAACAAAACTTACTGGAATGCCATAATTTGCCAGAGAAACAGCAACATTAGATTCTCCTCCGCCATATACTATATCAAATGAACTGGATTGAGAAAAACGTAAAAAACCTGGTGGTGCCAAGCGCAGCATAATCTCACCGAAAGTCACTACTTTTTTCATTTACTTCCTATTTATATAATTAATCATATTTTTTAATATAATTTCAGCTACTGGATCGCTGTTTAAATTATTTATTATATCAAAGGTAGAGAAAAGCATTGTTCCTTTTCCATGTTTAGTTTCTAAAATATTTGCTCCAAACCAAACATCCCCAGGACCTGGGTAATGGCGAAGCATTAAATCTAAGTTTTGAAAATGATCATAACTAACTACACCAGAAATAATATCTCCTTCTTGCATCATCATGGTTGTTTTGGGATGAACATTTTGGTAAACCTCTTGCATAATTATCCCAGTGGGTAATCCTTTAAAAATAGGATGTTTTTTTATCATATGGGGTTTGCCTGCCCAAAGTCCCAATGTTGTTCCCTTATTTAACATATTTGCTGAGAAAGGTAATCCTTCAACAGTATTGTATTCAAACTTTCTTCCAAAATAAGGCGGTACATTTCCAGGAACATCCAATACAATTAGATTGCTCCCTTTAATAACTTTATTTTTTGCTTCTTTTATAAGACTAATGAAATTATTTCTTTTTTTATTCTTCGGACTAACTCCAGCTAAAATTAAACCTTGTTCATTTATACCAGAACTAAAATCAACAAAGGGTATTTTTTTTTGAATCAAAAAATTCCTTAAATCACCTTGAAAATCGATTAACTGAATGGGACTATAGTTGTTAAAATCTTCAGGTTTAAAAATGTCAAAATCAAAGCTATTTTTAGCGATTAAGTTTCCTTTAAAATCATTGAGTTTAACATCAGCCTTAAAACTACCTTCAAGTCCTAACATATCAATTTCCTCACTTAAATAATTGGTTATGCCGTGAGATAAGGGCTTTATAACTTCTTTCTTAAAAATAATGTTTCCAGAACTATCAAAAATTTTTAAATGAATTTTTGATTTTATTTTTTGACTTTCATTAACTCCTACAATTTCTATTTTAGGTTTTGTATTCTTGTAATTATTTCTTGGTATTACTCGTAAAGTGATTATTTGCTCTTGATTTGCTTCTTTTGTCAACTCATAAACATCTGTTTTAGGATTACGCCAAAGATCTAACAGACCCGCACCAATTATCCAATCACCAGATGTTAAAGCGTGTACACAATAACCAATTACATTGGGGTTCGATCGTGTAGCTTCCAACAATCTTTTATTTGCTTTTCCATGTGCACTTTGTTGTGCTAAACAAAAATCTTCAAATGATTTGAATAAAACATCAAAACCTGTTTTTTTCAACATTTGTCCTAATTCATTCTCAAGTCTTAGATGATAACGCATTGGTGGTGTTAGAGGATTACCTTTTTCTTTAAATTCTAAATTATTTTTTGGAAGATTAGGTAAACTCCCATAACCAAGTTCAGAAACAAAAGATAATTGCCCTGGAACAACATTTTTTCCAGGTATTTTTATACCCGCAAGACCTTTTTCATTTAACTCTTCTACTGTATATCCAATGTTGGCATAACCATCATAGATACTCTGAGTTATTTGAGATCCAGAATAATCATGAATGTCATTAAAGAGATTCCCAGTTTTTTCATAAGGTAAATACATCCTAGCCCCCTTGGCCCATCCGCCTGATTCATCTAATATAAGTCTGGTAGGATCTAATTCACGTGCTTTAATTGACATTGGTCTTAACATTTGAATCATTACTGGTTGAATCAACTCATTAAATAACTCCCACATTACAATTGATGTACGATTTCTATCTTTTAAAATTGTTTTTGTTAATTCATTTTCTACTCGCATTGGTAGATAAGCCGATTGGATTGGACGATTCATACATTCAATTGCTAAACTACCAACAGTTAATATACCTAATTCATCTGCCAGGTCAAGCCACATTTTTGATGCTGGTTTTCTCCATGGTCTAATCATATTAAAACCAGCATCCTTAGCAAGTTGAATTTCTTTTTTTACCATTTCTTTCGAATCTGGATAAGCCAAACCAACAGGATATAAACCTTCAAAAAAAGTTGCTTTAAGATAAAATGGTTTATTATTTAAATAAAATTGATTGTTTTCTATTGTAAACTTTCTCATACCAAACTTGTGTGACCATTTATCACTGATATTATTTTTAGATTGGATAATTATATCAATCGAATATAAATAAGGGTTGGTAGGAGACCAAAATACTTGATTTGGTATTTTTAAATTAGTTTCTAGATTATTATTTCCTGGACTTAAGTCATATTCTAAGGACGTAGAAATAATTGAATTTCCATCTTTATCATTAACAATAATCGAAATATTGTTAGTTTGTTTTTCATATTTATGATTGAATAATTTTAAATCCAGAGTAATGGAAGACTTATCAATATTTGGTTGAATAAAAACATCCTGAATTGTAGTATTGCCTCTGCGTTGTATCCATACGTCCTGCCAAATTCCTCCTGTGATTGCACCTCTCCATTGCGGTACTTCCATTCTTCCCATTTCATCAATTCGTTGATCAGTCATAAGAATGGGGCCTACAACTCTAATAATTAAAGAATTTAATTCGCCAGCTTTAAGAACTTGATTAATTTGAAAAGAAAAAGGAGTAAATCCACCCTCATGAATTCCAACGGCTTGGTCATTTACCCATACTTCAGTCTTATAATTAACTGCCTCAAAATGTAATGTAATAATACCTTTTTCCCATGATTTAGGAACTTGAAACATTTTTTTGTAAAATACTACTCCTTCGTAATCTTTTTTTAATGTCTCCCAATGATTTGGAATTTGAATTCGGGTTTTATTTTCTTGATTATCAAAAATATTTTTTAAAAACCATTTTTCGGTTGCTCCAACATTTTTTTCATCAAAAATTATGGCCCACTCTCCATTAAGAGATTGCTTTTCTATTTGATTTATTTTTTGTGATGAAAGTTGAAATGAAATAGATAAAAATGAAACTAAAATAACTTTAAAAAATGTCTGGCAATTCATTAAATCGAAATAAATAATTTAAGCTAAAAAATATTTGTTAATATAATAAATTACATTTTCAATGCATTTGATTAGAAATCAAGATTACGAAATAGTTAATTTTTGGGTATATTGTGGTAATAATTTCGTAAATTTTAATGCGTATATATGATAAATTTGAAATATTAATGCAAAAACATATAACTATCAAAACAATTAAATTTAAACAGATAATATTATTAGCGGTAGCAATTTTATTTTTTTCTGCTAGCGCCGCTGTAAGTCAAAAATTAAAAGTTGAAGGTACTGTAACTGGCGATGGTATTTTATTGCCGGGTGTAAGTATTTCAATAAAAGGTAACCAGATAGGTGCTGTCACCGACTTCGACGGTAATTTTGAAATTTTAGCAAATAAAAATGATGTGCTTGTTTTTAGCTACGTTGGTTTCAAAACATTAGAACTTAGTTTGGATGGACAAACAAAATTAGATGTAAACTTAATCTCAGACATTTCTAAGCTAGACGAAGTAGTTGTCGTTGGTTATGGCTCAATCCAAAGAAAAGATTTAACTGGTGCAGTATCTACCATAAAGTCTGAAGAAATAGAAAAAATTAACACAACATCTTTTGAAGGTGCAATTGCATCAAAAGCAGCTGGTGTTCAAGTTGTTAGCTCTGAAGGTGGTCCTGATTCTGCATTCAAAATTAGAATTAGAGGCGGTACGTCAATAAATGCAAGTAATGACCCTCTATATGTAGTTGATGGTTTTCCAATTTCAGGCGAAAGTATTGATACATCAACTGAAATGGGAAATAGTTCAACCAGTCCACTTGCAACACTTGATCCTGCTAATATTGAATCAATAGATATTTTAAAAGACGCTTCTGCAACAGCTATTTATGGCTCGCGTGGTGCTAATGGTGTTGTAATAATTACAACTAAAAAAGGAGTTCCAGGTACCTCTCAAATCAATTTTGAAACCTATACTGGCGTATCAACTCTAGCTAGAAAACTACCAATATTAAATGCTCAAGAGTTTATTAATTTTAGGAATGAATACCAAAGATGGGATCCTTTGTTTTTAACAACTGACCCAGGAAGTGGTCAAGCTAAATATTTAGCTGAGTCCTTCAGAACTCCGGACCCTAACACTGGGTATTATGTTCCCATAGACATCTCTACCATGTCATTTGATCCACCGCTTTTGATTGATGACTGGCAAGAATCAATTACAAGAACTGCATTGACAAAAAATTATAGGCTTTCAGCAAATGGAGGAAATAAAAAAACAAGATATAATGCTGCAGTATCATATCAAGACAGAGAGGGAATAATTAAAACATCTGGAATAGAGCGATATACAGGAAATTTTAATATAACTTCAAACATTAATGATAAACTTAGAGCTGGAATAAATGGTAATGTTGGTTATATAAAACGCTCTGGTGTTGTTACAGCTGCCACTGATAACAACCAAGGGCGAGCAGGAGTTGTTACTAATGCTGTGTTATTTCAACCAATTCAGTCTGTTAGAATTTGGCCAGAAAACGAGTACGATCCAGAAACAGGTAGACTTATTGCTAACCGTAACGGAGACGTGGTAAATCCCATGTTAATGCTTTCTGAAAACTCTATGAATGGTGTAACCAATCAAACAAGATTAAATGCATTTATATCATTTGAAATTATTGAAGGACTAACTTTTAATTCTTCAGTAAGAGGGTACTCAAGCTCAGTTAAAAATAAAGCTTGGTTTTCTGAAAGATTTGGTTGGTCCAGGTCTCTTGGTGGTAAAGCTGTAACTAGTTTTTTCAATAGCGGTAGTTTGGCTACTGAACAAAACCTTAACTACTTAAAGGATTTTGGGGAACACCGAATCAATGCAATTTTGGTCTATGAAAAACAAAAAAATAGCTTTGAAACATTAAGGACTGCTTCAACTGGTTTTTCTATACCAAATTATAATTTAAATGGTTTGGAAGATGCGGTCAATGTTGAACCAACTCAAAGTGATGCATTTGAATCTTCAATAGAGTCATTCTTAGCTCGAATTCAGTATGACGCATTTAATAAATATTTAGTAAGTGCTAGTCTTCGATACGATGGCTCATCAAGATTTGCATCTGGCGATAAGCAATGGGGATATTTTCCATCAATTGGATTGGCATGGCGAATGTCGAATGAAACATTTCTTAAAGACAACCAAATTATTTCAGATGCTAAATTAAAATTTAGTTTTGGTGAATCTGGGAATACACAAATTCCATCATTCCAATCTAAATCTGCAGCTGATGGTGCAGGATATATATTTAATGGTAATTTATTGACACCAGGTGCTTCAATTGTTCGATTGGCAAATGACGAACTAAGTTGGGAAACAACAACTGAAATTGATTTTGGACTAACGCTAGGACTTTTTAACAACCGAATCACTATGGAAGCAGATTATTATGATAAAGAAACTAAAGATTTGTTGTTAGCAGTACCAATTCCTGTAACATCAGGATATCAAACTGCTTTTAAAAATCTTGGTTTAGTAAGTAATAAAGGAATTGAATTTTCACTCAATGCTGATGTTGTTCAAGAAAGGGATTTCAAATGGAACATGAATTTTAATATAAGTTCAAATAAAAATAAAGTTCTGGATTTAGGAGGTGCAAATGAGTTCTTCGTAACTTCAATCGGTGGTGGTGGAGTAAACAATGATTACATAATAAGAGTAGGTGAATCTCTAGGATCAATATATGGTCTGGCATATGATGGAGTATATACATATGAAGATTTTGTCGAGTTCGATGGTATGACACTTGAAGAAGCAACAGCCAAAATTAAAGCTGATGAGGCTGCTCTGCCTGACGTTGGAATGTGGTGGAGTATGAATAATTATACACTTAAGGATGGAGTACCTATCAATGCTCAGGTAAATAATGGAACTTACAGACCAGGAATGACAAAATTTAAAGACATTAATGGTGACGGTATAATTAATGATGACGATCGCCATATTATCGGCAACACACTTCCAAAGCATTTTGGTGGTATGACACATAATTTATCTTATAAAAATTTCGATTTTTCAATTCAATCAGCGTGGTCTTATGGAAACGATGTTTACAATAAAACAATGCGAAAAGGTAGCAGTACAGCTGTTCCGTGGAGAAATAAATTTGATATTGTGAAAAATGTCTGGACGCCTGACAATCCCAACGGAACTTGGACCGGATTTAGTGGTGGGGGACCTAGTGGAGATATAGCTTCTGCAGCATATGATACATATATTGAAGATGGTTCATATTTTAGAATTGCCAATATTAATTTAGGATACAAGGTTCCAAAAAAAGTATTGAACCAAATTGGGATGAGTTTTTTACGATTTTATGTTTCAATTGATAATGTTTATGTTTGGACAAAATACACCGGTTGGGATCCAGACGTAAGTGTCGGTAGAAACCAATTAACACCTGGACTTGATGCTGATGCTTATCCAAGAGCAAGGACATTCAGAACAGGAATTAGTGCGAGATTTTAAAAATTTATTAGAATTATGAAAAAAATAATTAATTATTCAATTTTAGCTTTTACTCTTTTAATTTTCGGTTGTCAAGATAATTTTTTAGATGAACCAACTTCAAGTATTATAGACCCAGAAACTTTGCTAACAAGCAAAACTGGTGCTGAGGTTTACACTGTTGGAGCATATGATGCCGCTCGTAATGTTATAGCATCAAATTGGCCAAGTCAAGACTCCGGAGGTTGGTTTAATATGTGGGGGGTTATCGCCACAGACGAAATTGTGTTGCCAGGTTGGAGTCCATTTAAACCTGTTTATTTACATACACTGTCTCCTTTAGATATTTACATAAGATATCTGTGGGAAAATATGTATATATCCTTAAATAAAGTAAATAGCGTAGTTGATAGAGTTGGCGCGATGACTGCTGACCAAATTAATGTTGATGACCGAGACATGCTTGTTGCTGAAGCTCGATTTCTTCGCGCTATGATTAATTTTGCATTAGTTAGTAGTTGGGAAAATATACCGTTGATGAAAAATGAAACTATTTCTTTAGAAAATCTTGAAGTTTCACAAGCAACACCACTAGAAGTATATCAATTTATTGAAGAGGATTTAATTTATGCAAAGAATAATTTAGGGGTATCTCAAGGTGGAGGTCGTGCTACAAAAGGAGCTGCGCAAGCATTGTTAGGTAAGGTTTATTTACAAATGACAGGACATCCTATTAATGATGAAACATACTTTTCCAAAGCTGAAATTGAACTTGAGGACGTGATAAATAGCGGCGTTTATTCTCTTATGAACTATTATCCTGATATTTTTACTCTTGAAAATGAACAAAATAATGAAATAGTTTTTGCTTTTGGATTCGATGGTCCTGGCCTTAATCAGGGAAGTAGAATTGGAACTTTTTATGGACCTCTTGGACCTTCAATTAAGGGGGGAGCAAATGGCAATAATTGGTATGTTAATTGGGAATTAGCTGGTCCAGCAACTGGTCCTGGAAATACTGGGAATTGGACAAGTGGAAAAGGTGGACTTCCTAGAAATAATCACTCTTTTGCGCAGCCTTACACAGAAGACGATATTCGCTCCAGAAATAATATTTCAAAAACACATGTAAATAGAGTCGGTGCCGATATAGTTTGGCCAGATGATGCAATGTTTGGTTCTGCAAGAAATCAGTTTAAAGGTAATTGGAAACCTTGGAAATGGCACAATATTAGACCAAGTAATTGGGGTAATGACACTCCACTAGATGAAGCATACATTAGATATGCAGATGTTTTATTAATGTATGCTGAGGCACTTAATGGTCAAGGAATTTTAACGCAAGCTAGTGCTGATATCAGTATAAATTTAGTTAGGGCCAGGGCACGTGTTTTTCCAAATGAAATTAAAGATAATTCCTTATTGCCCGATTTAATTGTGGGAACAAAAGAATATAACAAATTTGAAATTTTAAGTGAACGCAGAAAAGAATTATGTTTTGAAGGTTGGAGACGTAACGACTTGATTCGTAGCGGACTTTATTTTGAAGCAATAAATTCATCTCAGCCAGTTTGGTCAAACAGTGGAAATCCGCAACCGCAATTTACACCACATGAAATTAGATGGCCCATTCCAGCATCTGAAATTCAAATTAATCCAAATTTGGTTCAGAACGACGGTTATTAATTTTTAGTAATAAAATCTGTAATTTAAAATATTAAAGTTTATTTTTTTTACGATTGAAATTAATAAGGTAATTTATTCTTAGAGATAACTGATGTTGCGCATTAAAATCAAAAAGATTATTTAAGCTTTGTAAGTAATCCAATCCAACTGAGTTGTCGTTATTGAACAACTGGTTTCGGTATAATAATATCATATTACTGCCAGGTGCAAACCACCACTCAAAGCTTATATCTACATTCCAAATATTAAAGTTGGTGTTAGGATTAAACTCTAATAATGAATAGTCAACTTGGGTTCTTTTTCCATTTAAATCTAGTAAAAACAAAGAATTATCATATTTAGCCCTACTCCAGTAGTTTCTTAATTTTAGATTAACCCATTTTTTACTGTCAAAAAAATAGCTAAAATCAATGTTATTTTCTACGGACTTAATATTTCTTCTTCCAAAATAAATATTTTCATTGAGAGTATCTAAATATCCGATATCGTCTTTGAAATCAATATGGTTTGATTTTAATTCAAGTGAAAATCGGTCTGAAAAACGATAAAGTGTAGATATATAAATTCTGTTTTGAGATTTTCTCTCATTAAAATCTTCTTTGAAATAATTAAATTTATTCCATTGAACTCGATATGAAAAGTTTTTATTTTTATTTGATTGGACAACAAGTTTTGCCTGAAAATTCTCAGGCTCTAATACATATCGATTGTTTGCTCTGGGTTTATCGTAATCTCTAGTAGTTGAAGAATAGGCAAAATCTGCCTCAAATACCATTAAATTTTTTGTTGAAAAGTCATTTCCAAATCTCAGGCCCCATAATTTTCTTTCAAATGAATGAAATGTTCGCGTGTTCTGAAATCTTAGATAATTACTATATTTTCTAAGAAATCCATACTCATTCAGAATTTGATAGCTAATTCTTGTCGAATAGCTTTGATGATCAGTAAAATTAAAATATCCTAACTCATTTTGTTTGTAATGTTTATCAACACCCCACCAACTGAAATTGTATCTAAAATTTCCTTTCAATTCACTTAAACTAATTCCATATCTAAATCCATTCTTGTTATTTATTTTTGGGGTTAGGCTACCAAAAGTCTTAACCTTAAAATTAAAATCTCTGTTACTATCAAACATGTCTGCTACAAATGCAATATTATTACCATACAATCCGTCACCACCTGTTTTATTAGTGTTAATTACACTTACTGATGAATAATCATTTAACAATTGCTTTGTTAGCGAAAGGACGTTGTAATTAACCAAAGGTTGTATTGTTTGTTTTCTTGTTTCATTTGATGAGAAATTTTCAATTTCTACATCTAACTTGTTTGTTATGGCATTTAGTAAACCTATACTAAGATTTTTACTTGTTGTTCCAGTGACTTTAACTGTACTAAGAAGTTGTGGTGTACTGTCAAAATTATAAAATTGTTCATCTTCCTCAAGTAAATTATCCTCTAACGAAATTTTTTCTCCAATCCTTCGACTATAAAAAAAAGAACCACCCCCCATATCTCCGTCAGCGATTTTAAATAAGTTAGCACCTTCAGTAAAAAAGGCTCTATTTTCATCAAATTGTTGCTGAAAAGGACCTAGATTAAGTTCTACATTGTCAAATTCAACCTGACCAAAATCCGGAATCAAAGAAGCATCTAATGTAAAACTACTACTCAAACCATATTTTAAATCCATTCCTCCCATATATGATGATGATGTTTTAAATCGACTTTGAAGATTAACAGATGATTGTATGTATGGGTAAAAAAACATTCTCAATGGGGGATTAATATTTTTAATTCCTTTAAGAGTTCCATTGGATTCGTGATATTCTAGTTCATTTACATTAACTGGGCTCCAAACATAGGTTTCATCTAAACTTTGAATTTTTCTACCAAAATTTAAACCCCACAATTGTACTTCTTTCTTTGGAAATCGAATTGCACTGTAAGGTATTACCATCTCTAAACTCCAACCATCTGAACTAATATTTATTTTAGCTTCAAAAACCGTATTGTACAAAAAATCATCTGAATCTATAGTTCCTGAGGAGTAAACATCACCAACTGTACCTGCACTCGTAACTTGAAATCCAAAAAAATTTAAATCGTCATTATATGTATTAAATGTGACAAAAAAGGTCTCCGCGTTAACATTCCAAATTTCATCGCGTTGACTTAATTCTTTTGGTATTTTATCAATATTTGGATGTTTAAGAATAGCCCCTACATAAATCGCATTGTCATCATAACAAACATATGCAGTTGTTTTGAATTCATTCGGAATTTTAATTCCATTCCTAGTTTCAGGCCACATCAATGTGAAGTCAGTAGCAGGGTTTAAATCATTCCATAAATCTTCAGAAAGTATTCCATCAATAATGGGAACCTTGTCAGTAAACATTGACTGTAATATTTTACGTTCTTGAGCCTGAACTAAATCAGAAAAAATTAAGATAAATAAAAAAATTATGAACCTCACGATTATTTTTTAGATTGTTAATTGTGTAATATGGCAATTAAAATAAATTAGTCTTGGAAATATATTGTGACCCAGGGAGGATTCGAACCCCCAACCATCAGAGCCGAAATCTGACATTCTATCCAGTTGAACTACTGGGCCAAATCTCAAAAATAATTTAATTTTTACAAAGATAATTTGGATTTAACAATAGATGATATTGTTTTTCCATCTGCTTTACCCATCATTTCTTGACTAGCTAAACTCATAACTTTACCCATATCTTTCATACCACTTGCATTTAAATCAACTATAATTTTATCAACAATATCGACTATTTCACTTTCCGCTAACTGTTTTGGTAAAAACTGACTTATAATTTTGATTTGATTTAACTCAGAGGTTGCTAAATCATTACGACCTTTACTATCGTAAATATTTGCACTGTCTTTTCTTTGTTTAATCATTTTTTGAATAAGTCTTAATTCATCATCCTCATTTAATTTTGAATTTCCGGATTTAGTTTTTAATAATAAAATTTCTGATTTTATAAGCCTTAATGATTCTAAGGAAATCTTATCTTTTGATTTCATTGCTACTTTTAGCTTTTCGTTAATCTTTTCTTCTAATCTCATATTAATCTACATTATCGTGTAAGAAGGAATTGTTTGTCCTCAATACATCTGTTTTACTACTATCTTCACCTATTGTTGTGTTTGATATTGAAGAATCATTTTCCTCACTGTTGAAATCTACTTTCTGGCGTTTATATGCTGGCTCTCTCTCAAGTTCTTCAGTTTTTAAATTTTTATTAAATCTATAATTAAATTCTACCAACTTATTTTTTCGTTCCTCCTTTCTTCTAGCTAATCCTTCAGCAATTGAATTATTAATTGGAGAGAATTTATTTAATTCATCTTCTAAATTTTTATTTTCATTTTTTTCATCTTCCTCCTCCTCAAGCTTGAGCACATATCTTTTAATTTTCTCCTGTTCATCGTTCTGATCAACAATCTTTTCATCTTTATTTAAATGAAACAAAACTTTTTGTTCTTTTAAATTTTGTTGCAGGGGAAAATCAACTATTGACAATGAATCTGAATTTTCAGCAATTACAACTTCATAATCTAAAACCTCAATATCATTAACAGCATCTGAAATATCATTAACTACGAAATTATCAACCTCATTTATTTTGACAGATATTTCATCTTGAACTATCTCACAATCCGTCTCGATGGATTTAATATCATCAGATGTTGGAATGTAATCCTCAAATTTTCTTTCAATATTTTCATCACGATTCATCAATGAAGAGTCAAACATTTGAATTTGTCCAGAACCAAGCTCGTGATGGAGTTGTTGTTCATCATCTAAAGAGTGAATAATTTTTTGTGGTTCAGAGTGAATTATATCTTGTTGCAAATCTGGAGCAAAACCTGTTGCGATTATTGTTACTGAAATTTCATTTTGAAGATTTATATCTTCGCCTAACCCCATAATTATGTTTGTGCTGCCAGCCTCAGATTGAATTAATTCATTTATCGTATTGATTTCATCAATAGTTGCTTCATCCTCACCAGAAACAATAAGAAGTAACACGTTTTTTGAACCTAAAATTCTATTGTCGTTTAGAAGTGGAGAATCCAGAGCAAGCTCAACAGCCTTCTTTGCTCTGTTATCACCTGAGGAACTTCCTGAACCCATTATAGCAGTTCCACTGTTTTCTAAGACTGTTTTGGCGTCTTTTAAATCAATGTTTTGCGTATAGTGATTCGTAATTACTTCTGCAATTCCTTTTGCTGCCTTTGTCAAGACTTCATCTGCTTTTGCGAAACCTTTTTTAAAACCCAAATCACCATATACATCCCTTAATTTATTATTATTAATAACAATTAATGAATCAACATTATTTCTTAATTTTTTAATACCATCCTGGGCTTGAACATTTCTAGTTTTTCCCTCAAATTGAAATGGAATCGTTACTATACCAACTGTAAGAATGCCTAGATCTTTTGCGAGCTTTCCGATAATTGGCGCTGCACCAGTACCTGTACCGCCACCCATTCCTGCAGCAATAAAAACCATCTTTGTATTAATATTTAGCATTTGGTTTATCTCATCTATACTTTCCAGAGCAGCTTGAGCCCCCCTTTCAGGATCAGCTCCAGCTCCTAACCCTTCTGTTAAAGTTACTCCAAGTTGAATTTTGTTAGGGACAGGACTGTTCTGTAATGCTTGAGAATCTGTATTACAAACAACAAAATCTACTCCATTAATTCCTTGGTTATACATGTAATTTATTGCATTACTACCACCACCTCCAACACCAACAACTTTTATCAAATTGCTTTTATTTATTGGTAGGTCAAAAGTTAAATTTTCCATAGTTCTATTCTGCGCTTTCTAAAAATGTTTTGAGTTTTTCTGTAAATCGTTCAATGATGCTTGTATTTGTTTTTGGTTTGGTCTTGTCATCAATATTTGTTTTATTATCATGATTGCTATTTTTTTCAGATTCATGAATTTGATTTTCTTGTTTTTCAATTGCATTCATGACTAATCCAACAGCAGTTGAATATTGAGGGCTTGCAGTCATTTTATCAGTATCGCCAGCCAAGTGCTCATTGGGATAACCAATTCTAGTATCCATTCCAGTTATGTATTCTACCAGCTGTTTCAAATGTCTTAACTGACTTCCACCACCTGTTAAAACAATTCCAGCAATAAGTTTTTTCTTTGGATGATCATGTCCATAGTTTTTAATCTCAGAATAAACTTGCTGTATAATTTCTTGAACTCTTGCATGAATAATTTTTGACAAATTTTTTAAGGAAATTTCTTTTGGTTCTCTGCCAATAAGTCCTGGAATTGAAACAATTTCGTTTTCTTTATTCTCACCAGGCCATGCAGAACCAAATTTAATTTTTAATTGTTCCGCATGCTTTTCAATAATAGAACAACCTTCCTTAATATCTTCTGTTATTATATTACCTCCAAATGGAATTACAGCAGTATGCCTAATTATATCATCTTTAAAAATTGCCAGGTCTGTAGTACCACCACCTATATCGATTAGTGCAACTCCAGCTTCTTTTTCTTCTACACTTAATACAGAATCAGAAGAAGCAATTGGTTCCAAGGTAATTCCTCCAAAATCAATTCCAGCAGATTTAACACATCTCATGATATTTCTAATAGACGAAACTTGTCCAACTACAACATGAAAATTTGCCTCAAGCCTGCCCCCATACATCCCTTTTGGTTCTTTTATCTCGGCTTGACCGTCAACCTTATATTCTTGAGGTAAAACATGAATTATTTCTTCACCAGGAAGCATAACTAACTTAAATACCTGGTTTTTTAACCTTTCTAAATCAGCTTCATCAATTACCTCCTCAGGGTTTGTTCTTGTAATATAATCACTGTGTTGTAAACTTCTGATGTGCTGACCTGCGATGCCAACTACAACATTATTAATTTTTTTTCCAGACAAGGCTTCTGCTTCATGCACAGCAGAATGAATTGATTGAATGGTCTGAGTTATATTATTAACTACACCCCTGTGGACTCCACGACTTTTAGATTTACCAATTCCAACTATATCTAATTTGTTGTATTCATTTTTGACACCCATCATCGCAACTATCTTTGTTGTCCCGATATCTAATCCAACTGCTATTTTATTATTTTTCATTTTAATTTATTTAGAACAAATGACTTGATTAATGAACTGAAGATTGACTTTATAGTATTCTTCAATAAGTGAACTATCTTTCATTTTAGCATAAAAAACCTTGTAATTATTAATTTTTTTTTCAATTGCATCAAACGAACCTATTTTTACATCATAATTATTAGAAAAAGTTTTAAAAAATAATCCGTCATTTGTAAAAAAAAAGTTTTTAATATGGTTTAACATAAATTTATCTTTATAAATTTTATTAATCGCATTTACCAAATCATAATGTTCTTGAGATTTAAATTTTCCAAAAACCAATGGAATCTCAGAATAATTTTTATCAATTGAAATTGGAAATTGTTTACCATGCTTATCTAAAAAATATTTTTCAAGTCCATGAACACTTAATATTGGCATCTTGGGTTTTACAATAGTCCTAACCTCTCCTTTAATTGTTACAAATATTTGAAAATCCTCAATTAAGCTGTTTTGATTTAATTTGTTTTCAATTTCTTTCAAATTTAAATCTCTTTTAAACTTAATTTTATTGGAATTAATTTCAAGTTTCAACATTTTATTAACTGAATCTCTTGAAATTATTTTATAAGGATTTTTATCAATCCGAATATTTCCAATTTCAATAACCCTTGATTTATTATTAATATTTAAGAAAAATAAAGCTGAAATCAAGGCTATACAAACAATAAAAAATAAATATCTATACACTTTTAAATTTTTTTAAATTTCCTGACGACATCTTTGGTGATTTTATAAATATCTCCAGCACCAAGAAAAACAACTACATCTGATTTTGATTCAATGACTTTTTCAGGAACTTGATTTTTATCTAAAACTTGAGAAAAATGATGTTTTTTATCCAATAAAATTTCACTTACAATTCCCTCAATTGATTTTTCTCTAGCTGGATAAATTTTTAATAATATAATTTCATCAAACTTTTTTAGAGAAGATTTAAATCCATTTGCAAAATCTTTTGTCCTTGAAAATAAATGTGGTTGAAAAACAACAAGCTTTCTTGATGTCGGATACATTTCAGTCAGAGTATCATAAACAGCATCAATTTCTTTGGGGTGATGGGCATAATCGTCAATAATAATTTTTGGGGTTTTTAATTTAATTGAAAATCGCCTAGATATTCCCTTAAAGGTTTTTATTGAATTTATAATATCATTAGCTGAACAATCAAATTTCAAAGCGACTGAAATTGCTGCCGCAATATTTAATAAATTATGTTTACCATAAAAATTTGTGGAAATTTGTTTGATTTTAACTTTTGAGCACTCAAAATCAAAAAAGTATTTATCATTATGAAAATTAACATTAGAAATTTTATATTCTCCTTTTTCAATTCCAAAAGTTCTACCTTTTATTTTTAAACCATGTCGAACATATCTATTTTCAATTTTTACTTTCTTTGAAAATTGTTTGTAGGTACTTATAACTTCATCATGAGAACCATAAATATCAAGATGATCCGAATCCATCGAGTTTAGTACTATGTAGTCTGGATTTAAATGCATAAATGATTTATCAAATTCATCTGCTTCAATAATTACAATATCATTTCCATTGGAAATAAAATTTGTTTTCATATTCTCATATATACCTCCCACAAAAGAAGTTATTTTTTTTCCTGACTCTAACAAAATATGACTCAGTAAAACTGAAGTAGAAGTCTTTCCATGAGTTCCAGCAACAGCAATACAATTTTTGCCATTTGATAGTTCACCTAATACTTCAGCTCTTTTTTTTATTGTAAATTTTTCTTTCTTAAAGAATTTAATAATAGATAAATCCTGTGGAACAGCAGGTGTATAAATAACTAATGTGTTTTTATTTTTTTTGAAAACATCAGGAATACTTTTTAAACTATCATTGTTTGATATTCTAGCTCCCAAGTCATTTAATTTTTCTGTCATTTCAGAAAGGTTTAAATCGTATCCACCTACTGTATGACCATTTTTAATAAAAAATTGAGCCAAGCTTGACATCCCAATTCCTCCAATTCCGATAAAATATATTGGATATTTATTACTCATCAAATGAATATTTTTTTATCAGATTGACTATTTCCATAGTAGCTTTAGGATACGAGTTTTTCGAAATATTTGTAGATAATTTTTTTCTTAAAAAATCATCTTCAATTAGTTTCTTTATGAATGGCCAAAATTTTTCGTCGGATTCATCCTCTCTAACCATCAATGCTGCATTTTCATTTACAAGAGATTCTGCATTTTTTTCTTGATGATTTTCGGATACATTTGGAGATGGAATAAATAAAGTTGGCTTACTGTAAAACGATAATTCTGAAATTGCAAGTGCTCCAGCTCTTGAAATTACTATATCTGAAATTTGATATGCAGACGACATATTTTCTATAAATGGTGTAATATGTACATTTTTATTTTTTAGTGTTTTATATTTTTGTTCATAAATTTTGCCACATTGCCAAAGTAATTGAACATTTAGCATCATAAAATCTTTTAAATAATATTTTATTAGTTGGTTGATTCGTGCGGAGCCTAGGCTTCCTCCAATTACTAGAATTGTTAGCTTATTTGGGCTTAAACCAACCGATTTAAAAGCATTTGTTTTAGATTTATTAATAGATGTATATCTCAGCGGATTTCCAGTAACAATTACCTTTTTTTTGGGAAAATAATTTATTGCTTTCTTATTTCCTAAACACACAACATTAGCAAATTTTGATAAAATCCTATTAGTCACACCTGGGAAAGCATTTTGTTCCTGAATGATTGATGGTATTCCCATCAGAGTAGCTGATAAAACTAATGGTCCACTTGCAAAACCTCCAGTTCCAACGACAACATTGGGCTTATTTTTATTTATTACTAAAAAACATTTAAATAAACTATAAACGATTTTTAATGGTAATAAAATGTTTTTTAAGTAATTACGTCTATTAAAACCTGAAATCCAAAGTCCCTTAATTTTAAAACCTGCACTGGGTACATGACTCATTTCCATTCTATTTTTGGCTCCAATAAATAATACTTTAGAATTTGGGATTTTATTTAGTTCTGATGCTATTGCAATTGCAGGAAAAATGTGACCACCTGTTCCACCACCAGAAATTATTACATTTAAACTCATTTTATCGGTTCATTTTTTTATCAATTAAATCAAGCTGATTATTAGCAGTTACACTTAAGATAATTCCTACAGACAAGAAAGTCATCCAAATTGATGTTCCGCCTGCGCTAATTAAAGGCAGTGGTTGACCTGTAACAGGTAATACACCTGTGGCGACACCCATGTTAACAAAAGCCTGTAAAATTAATGACAACCCCATTGAAAAGATTAACAACTTGCCAAAAAAACTTTGAGTACGCTGCACATTTATTAAAACACGTAACATCAGTATAATAAACAAGAAAAGTATAGTCATAGAACCAAAAATTCCGTATTCTTCTGCAATTATTGCGTAAATAAAATCAGACGAACTTTGAGGTAAAACATTTTTCATCATGCTCTTACCAGCTCCTATTCCAAAAATTCCACCCATTGCAATAGCTGACTTTGCTCTTTCAGATTGATAATTTGTGTTTTTATCACCATCCCCATAAAAAGTTTCAACCCTGCTAAACCATGTATCAATTCTATTAGATATTGAATCAGAATTTGATTTTACAATTACAACAAATAGTGCTAATGAGAAGATTGATAATAATATTATTGAAATTAAATATTTGAAAGGATAACCAGCAAAAAAAGATAATGTTATAACGACAATCATAAGCATTAACGAAGTAGATAAATTTGCTGGTAGTATAAGTCCTACAAATAAAAAAACTGGTAACCAAAGTTTTAAAATACTATCAAAAAATTCAATTTTTTTATTTTTATTTTTTGAAAAAAATGAAGAAACATAAACCAATAAAATTACAGAAGCAACTGTTGAAGTTTGAAACGAAAAACCAAGAATTGGTAAAGTTATCCATCTATTAGAGTTTGCTCCATCAACTGTACTGCCTTGTAACGCTGTGTAAATTAATAATAAAGTAACCACTGGATAGAATATTTTAGCTATTGCTGAAAAATACCTATAAGGAACCAAATGAGTAAAATACATTATTATAAATCCAACAGTGACTATAGCTACATGTTTAAATAAATAACCTAAAACGGAACCTGAGCCTATAACATATACTAAATTTGATGCTGTGCTATAAACTGGTAAAAATGAAAAGATGGATAGAAGAAGAACTATCCCCCAAATCGATTTATCACCTTTTATATAATTTGTTAAATTCAACTTATAATTTTCTAACTTCTGATTTAAATTGATTTCCTCTATCTTCAAAATTTTTGAATAAATCAAAACTTGAACATGCTGGAGATAATAAAACAGCATCTCCTTTTGATGCCATTGAATAAGCCGCCTTGACTGCATCTGGCATACTAATTGTTTCTATAACAACATTTACAACTGGTGAAAAAAAATCGATTAATTTTTGATTTCTCTCACCAAGACATATTAAAGCTTTAACTTTTTCTCTGACCAAAGGAATTAATGATGAATAATCATTCCCTTTATCTAGTCCGCCTGCAATCCATACTATTGGTTTGTTAATACTTTCTAAAGCGAAAAAAACTGAATTTACATTTGTAGCTTTTGAGTCATTTATATATTCAACTTTTAAAATATTAATAACATGTTCAAGCCTATGAGAAACACCCTTAAAAGTTTGTAAACAATTTTTAATATGAGAATTACTTAAATTGAAAATTTGAGCAATTGTTGCTGCTGCCATGGCATTTTTTGTATTGTGCCTTCCTTTAAGAGAAATGTTATTGACATGTATAAATTTGGTTTTTTCAGAAAATCGTAGTGGATATTGCTTTGGTGAAATTTTTTTTTCTTTTACTTTTTTTAATAAAAAAGCGTCATCAGCATCATAAATAAAATGATCTTCATTGTTTTGGTTCATAATAATTTTGAATTTAGAATTAGAATAATTTTCAAATGAATTTTGATATCTATCTAAATGATCAGGACTCAAATTGGTGATTACAGCAATTTTGGGGTGAAATTTCTTAATATTATCTAATTGAAAACTGCTAATCTCTAATACATAAACTTTATGCTCATCTTCAACTAAAGCTTTAGCAAAACTTCTACCAACATTCCCCGCTAATCCAACATCTATGCCTGCTTGACTAAGCATATGATGTGTTAAAGTTGCGGTTGTGGTTTTTCCGTTGGTTCCGGTAACCCCTATGATTGTAGCATTGGTATATCCAAATGCAAATTCTATTTCCGAAATCATGGGTATTTTATTTTCTTTAATTTGTTTTACAATTTCACATTCGTTAGAAATCCCGGGGCTTTTTACTATTAAATCCGCCTTTAAAATCTTATCGGCTGAGTGTCCTAATTCTTCGTATTCAATTTTATTATTTTTAAAAATTTCTATGGTTTTGGAACAAATTTTATCTGAATCTGAAACAAATACTTTCCATAAATATTTTTTAGCTAATAAAGCAGCTCCCTCTCCACTTTCACCTGCACCCAAAACAATTAAATTTTTCATCATCTAATTTTTAATGTTACTAAACAAATAATTGCAAGTATTATAGATAAAATCCAAAACCTAACAACAATTTTACTCTCGTGATACCCTTGTTTTTGAAAATGATGATGAATCGGTGCCATTAAAAAAACTCTCCTACCAAAACCAAATTTTTTTCTTGTGTATTTAAACCAGACTACTTGAATAATTACTGACAAGCTTTCAATTAAAAACACACCACACAAAAGAGGTATTAATAACTCTTTTCTTACAATAAGTGCAAGAACAGCTATTATTCCACCCACCGTTAAGCTACCAGTATCACCCATAAATACTTGAGCTGGGTATGAATTGTACCATAAAAATCCAACCAATGAACCTACAAATGCCGATACAAATACAACTACTTCACTAACATTTGGTATGTACATAACGTTCAAATAATCTGAAAAAATTATGTTTCCAGAAATCCATGCAAAAATCCCAAGTGTTAAAACACATACAGACGAAACTCCTGCTGCTAGACCATCAATTCCATCTGTGAGATTGGCCCCATTAGAAACTGCAGAAATAATAAAAACAACAATCGGGATAAAAATTAACCATGTGTAATTAATTGATTCTTTTGCAGTCCAAGCTATTAAGTAGTTGTAATCAAATTCATTATTCTTAAATAAAGGTATTGTTGTTTTAGTTGATTTAATTTCTGTTTTGTAGCTATTATTTTCTAAAGATTTTTCTTTAATAGTAATATCCGGATGAAAAAACATTACAGTCCCAACTATAATTCCCAATAAGATTTGCCCAATTAATTTAAATCTTCCTTTCAAACCAGATTTATCTCTTTTTTTTACTTTGATGAAATCGTCGACAAACCCAATAAACCCCATCCAAAGAGTTGTTAAAATGAGTAGAATTATGTAAATATTATCAAACTTTGTTAACAATAAAACCGGAAAAAGAGTTCCAAGAATTATAATCAAACCACCCATTGTTGGTGTACCCTGTTTTTCTTTTTGACCATCAAGACCTAAATCTCTTACTCTTTCACCCATTTGATAAAATTTTAAAAGAGATATTATTTTCTTACCATAAACGGCGGTTATTGAAAGTGAAAATAATATTGCCAAAGCTGAACGAAAAGATAAAAAACTAAACAATGATGCTCCTGGCATTTGATAGTTTTGTTCAATAAATTCAAATAAATAATACAACATTATATAGTTTTTAAATGTTTATTTATTTCTTTTAAATCGTTAAAAGGTTTTTTAGAACCATTAACTTCTTGGTAATTTTCATGTCCTTTTCCTGCTACAAGTATAATATCATATTCATCTGCCATCAGACATGCAGTCTTTATTGCCTCTGCTCGATCAATTATAATTATGTGCTTACTATTTTTGTCAACACCACTCAAAATCTCTTCAATAATTGAATTGGGATTTTCATTTCTTGGGTTATCTGAAGTAAATATTGTGAAATCACTTTGTTTAGAAACGATTTTACCCATCAAGGGTCTTTTTGATTTATCCTTATTACCCCCACATCCTATAACAGTAATTAATTTTTTATCAACTTTTTTTATTTCAGTAATAGCTTGTAATACTTTTGAAATTGCATCTGGAGTATGTGCATAATCAACGATTGAGAAAACTTTATTTTTTGATTGAGTTAATTGAAATCTTCCAACAGGAGCATTAATTTTACTTAAAATTTTTAAAATCTTTTCTTCGTTTAAACCTAAAAGAATTGCTATTGAATAAACAGCTAAAAAGTTGTAAATATTAAATGTTCCTACAAGTTTTGTCCAAACTTCTACATTATTAATTTTTATAAGAGTCCCTTCAAAACTTTTTTCAAGAACTTTAATTTTGAATTCACCTAAGTTTTTTATGCCGAAAAAATATTTTTTAGCTTTTGTGTTTTGTAACATAAATTTTCCATTTTTATCGTCACAATTAGAAATTGCTAATGCACTCACATCTAGTGAATCAAAAAATATTTTTTTAACATCTCTATAGTTTTTAAATGATTTGTGATAATCGAGATGATCGTGTGATAAATTTGTGAATACCCCAACATTAAATTGTATAGCATAAACTCTATATTGATTAATTCCATGAGAAGAAACTTCCATGAAGCAATGTGTTACCTCACATTTAACCATATCATTTAATAATTTACTTGTTGTCAAAGGATTAGGAGTGGTGTTATTAGTGTCATAAATTTTATCTTCTATTCTAATTTCAACTGTTGAAATTAATCCGCATTTAAAACCTATTTTTTTAAATAAGTGAAATGCCATTGTAGCGACAGAAGTTTTTCCATTGGTTCCAGTTATACCAATTATTTTTATTTTTTTACTAGGACTATTGTACCAAGTTTCACAGATAACTGATAATGCTTTTCTTGAATTTTTAACGCAAACATATGTTATACCATCTAAGAGATTTTTTGGTATTTTTTCACATAATATTGATGTTGCCCCGTTTTTTACAGCTTCATTAATATAATCGTGGCTATTTTCATTAATACCATTAATCGCAACAAATAGATTTTTTTTGTTGGTTTTTTTTGAATCAATTGATATCCCGCTTATCATAATTTCATTTGACCCTCTGATTGCAATGAGTTCTAAACCGTATAATATATTTTTTAATTTTTTCATGATTTATCTAATACTTTGGTATTATCACTTGGCTGATTCATTAAGTCTGATAAACGATTTATGTCGTCAATATTCAATTTCAATTCATTGGGTAGATTGTTGATTACTGACTTGGCAATTTTTTTAAAAACTGGAGCTGCTACTTTATTTCCATAGTAACCTATAGCTTTGTTGGGTTTAGATATGACAACTATGCAAGAATATTTTGGATTATTGGCTGGAAAATATCCAACAAAGCTTGAAACATATTCTACTCGATCTGTTGCATAATTTATTTGTGTTGTTCCTGTTTTACCAGCAAGAATTATATTTTTATCAAAAATATTGTGAGCAGTACCCCAAGGTTTAGATACAACTCCTTGCATCATTATTTTTAGTTTTTTTACAGTATCCTCAGAGCAAATAGCGGGATTAATTATTTTTCTATCGAATTTTTTAAATAATGTTCCATCGAATTTTCTAATTGAAGAAACAAACCTTGGCATAACCAACTCGCCATTATTAGCAATTGCGTTATAATAAGCAAGTGTTTGTATTGGTGTTAACTGTACTCCATAACCAAATGACATCCACGGTAAATCTAGTCCATCCCAATCATTATCATCTGGGTGTGGAATTTTTGGTTTTCCTTCTCCTTTTATTGATAGTCCTAAAGGTTTATCAATTCCAATTGAGATTAACCTATCTGAAAATTTTTCTGGATTTTCCTTATATTTTTCATAAATCATTTTTACAACCCCAGTATTAGAAGATCTTTCAAAAACCTCACTAATTGGTATTTTTCCATAGCCTCCTTTTTTTGAATCTCTAACTAAGTATTTATTGAAAAATTTTAACTCTCCCATTTCAGTGTCGATTACACTTGATGTATCAATAACTTTGTCTTCTAAAGCTACCAGCATTGAAAAGAGCTTGAAGGTTGAACCTGGTTCATATGAATGACCTATTGCATAATTAAGTTTTTCATAATATTTATTATCAGATGTTTTTCCCAGGTTTGAAATTGCTTTTATCTTTCCGGTTTTTGTTTCCATAACTACTGCTGAACCATGGTCTGCATCAAACTTTTCTAAAGCATCCAATAACGAATTATGAGTAATATCTTGTATGTCAGTACTAATTGTTGTCCAAATGTCTAAACCATCAATCGGTTGTTGCTGATAATTGTTTGACAAGGGTTTCCATTGGTTGTTAGCTATTCTTTGTCTAAGTTGTTTGCCTGGTTTTCCTCTTAAATGTTTTCCATACGCTCCTTCTAAACCTACTTTGATATAAGTTCCATTTGGATTTCTTTTCTCATAACCTATGGTCCTTTCAGCAATTTTATTCATTGGAAGGTCCCTGACAAAATCTCTGACAACAATTATTCCACCGCGTATGCCACCCAAATTGAACATGGGGAAATCAACTAATCTTAAATATTGTGTATAAGATAATTTTCGGGCAATTGATTTATATCTGTTATTAGATAATCGCGCATTTTTCAGAACATTTAAGTAATATCCATTTGGTTTTTTAAAAAAATTATCAAGTGAGTCTGATAATTGTCCTACATATTTATTAAAAACACTTTCCTTAACAGTTACTGCATCAAAAAATATCGAAAATTTAGAAACTGAAGTTGCTAATAAACTTCCATCGTCAGAATATATATTACCTCTAGTTGGTAAAATTTCAAAATTCTTTACAATTCTTTTCTCGGCTTGGTCCCTGTAATAATCACCCTTATCAAGATTCAATTTGAACAGATTATATGCTATAAATAATCCAAAAACAAATAACCCTAAAAAGATAAAATATGCCCTAAATAATATGTTTTTTTCTTTATCCATCTATTTGAACATAAATTATTGTAGCTGGCTTATCTGGGCTTTCAATCCTAGTACTCAACAACTTTTTTTCAATAGCAGTTTTCATTTTTAAATGCATAAGTTGGGAGCGAGTTGTTACAAACTCACTTTTTAATCTTTGTAAATCCTGTGTTGAATTAGCAATTTGGTAAACTTTTGAATCGACTTGATGAGAAGCGGTAATCATAATTGTTGCGAGAATGAAAAGAAAAGTGATAAATTTCCAATTTTTAGATGCACCTTCATCTGTTAAATAAGTTGTTTTTAATAAATTCAAAATATTTTTCCTCATAATCGTTCAGCTACACGAAGTTTAGCACTTCTCGATCTATTATTAATTTTAATTTCATTTACATCAGGTGTTTTAAATGAACCACATATTTTAAATTCTTTTTTATATTTTCCGTATAAATCTTTAGACGGTTCGGTTTTAAAATTTCCATTTTTAAAAAATCTTTTCACGATTCTGTCCTCTACTGAGTGATAACTAATAATACATAATCTCCCACCCTTTTTTAACAGGTCTTTTGATGAAATAAGAAAATCTTTTAATGATTCAATTTCATCATTAACCTCAATTCTTATGGCTTGATAAATTTTTGCTAGCGTTTTATTTTCACTTCCTTTTTTTAAAAAACTTTTTAGTGAATTATTGAATTCTAATGTTGTTTTTATTTTATTTTTTCTATTTATGACTATTTGTCTAGCAATTTTTTTTGCGTTTTTTAAATCTGCATTATTAAACAATATTTCTGATAGCTTATCTTCTTCGTAATTATTTACAACATCTAATGCTGACAGTTTTTGATTTTGATTCATTCTCATGTCAAGAGGTCCATCAAATCTTACTGAAAACCCTCTTGAGGGAGTGTCAATTTGGAATGATGATACTCCTAAGTCAGCAAGAATACCGTCAACTTTAAAAATATTTTCAACCCTTAAAAAGTTTTTAATGTTTCTAAAATTTGAATAAATTAACTTAAATCTATTGTCGTTTATCGTATTTTGAGATGAGTCTTGATCTCGATCAAAAGCAAATAATCTACAGTTTCTATTCATTTTAATTAATATTTCTTTTGAGTGTCCGCCACCCCCAAAAGTTGCATCAATAATTATTGATTCTCCGGAAATTTTAAGATTTTCTACTGCTGAATTAAGCATTATTGGGTTATGATACATCTTTACTATCCCCCATTACATCTTCAACTAAGTTCGAAAAGTCTAAAGTGGCCTCATCAATTGCAATTTCATACAATTCTTTGTCCCATATTTCGATTATATTTATAGCTGAAGAAAGCACAATATCTTTTTTGATTTTTGCAAAATCTGCAAGATTTTTAGGCACTAAAAGTCTTTCAGCTGCATCTAACTCAACCATTTGAACCCCTGCACTAAATCTTCTAATGAAATCATTGTTTTTTTTTATAAATCGATTTAGATTATTAAGTTTTTCCATTAGCTTATTCCATTCCTCGATTGGATATAGTTCAAGACAGGTTTGAAAAACTGCTCTCTTTATTATAAAAAGATGTTTTTGTTTGTTTTTCATCTGCTTAAACAAAGCAGAAGGAATTTTGATTCTACTTTTGGGATCTGCCTTGCAATAATATGTTCCTGTGAAAAGACTCAAAATTTTGGTTTATAGTGAAAACTAATTTAATAATAATTTACCACTTTTTACCACTTTTTACCACTTTGTTAATAATTTAAAGCCTGTTTACGATTTTTTTATAAAAATAAATGGTTAATCATTAGGGTTTATTATTGATTATATTTGTTAAATGGAAGGACATTTAATTGAATCAGATGGCTATAAATATTATATGAAGGGAGGGGGAACTCCTTTAATTATTCTTCACGGTTTGATGGGTGGATTAAGTAACTTTGATGGAGTTTCAAGTTACTTTCCAACTAAAGGGTACAAGGTAATAATTCCTGAACTGCCATTGTACAATTTACCTATTTTGAAAACTAATGTTAAAGATTTTGCAAAATTCCTTAAAAATTTTATTAGTTATCTGGGTGAGAAAAAAGTGATTTTAATTGGAAATTCACTAGGCGGTCATATTGGATTACTTTACACTAAACTCTTCCCAGAAAAAGTTAAAGGCCTTATTATAACTGGTAGTTCAGGTCTGTATGAAAATTCGATGGGTGAAAGCTACCCCAAAAGAGAAAACTATCAGTACATAAAAAAGAAAACTCAACAAGTTTTTTACAGCCCTAAAATAGCTACAAAAAAAGTAGTCGATGATGTTTTTGAAACTGTGAACGATAGAAAAAAATTAATCAAAATATTAAGTATTGCTAAAAGTGCAATTCGACATAATATGGCGAAAGATTTACCAAAAATATTTGTTAAAACTGCAATTATTTGGGGGAAACAAGATATTGTAACACCTCCGGATGTTGGAAAAGAGTTCAATAAATTGTTACCCAACTCCACACTATATTGGATTGATAAATGTGGACACGCCCCAATGATGGAGCATCCAAATAAATTTAATCATTTAGTAAATAGTTGGCTAGTAGAAAATAAACTTTAATGGTGTCCATTTCAAGTTCAGAATTTATAAAAAGCAGTAGTTCAGTCCTAGATTGCCCAAATACATCCATTCCTGAATTTGCTTTCATTGGTAGATCTAATGTTGGTAAATCATCCCTTATCAATGTAATTTGTAATAGAAAAAATTTAGCAATTACCTCCAAAATACCTGGTAAAACAAAATTTATCAACCATTTTCTAATCGACAGTCGTTGGCATTTAGTTGATTTACCTGGTTATGGATATGCAAGTGTATCCAAAAAGACTAAAAATGAATTCAAAAAAATTATTTACGCTTTTTTTTTAAAAAGACTTCAGCTTGTCAACACATTCTTACTTATCGATATTAGGCATAGTCCTCAACAAAATGATATTGATTTTATGAACTGGTTGGGTATAAATCATATTCCATTTAGTATTGTATTTACAAAAGCTGACAAGATTTCTTTTGTTCAGTCAAAAAAATTAGTTAACAAATATTTTAATTTTTTAATTGAAAATTATTGGGATGAATTACCTCCATATTTTGTTACTTCATCTAAATCAAAAGAGGGCAGAAAAGAATTAATTTCTTACATAAAAAAATTTATTTAAATTTTTTTGATAAGCTTTTTAATTTTTTTTCTTTTTCAAAATAATTGCAAAACTGCTCAAAAGCATTTAACATTTTTTTATCTTCAGTTGCTTTAAAATAAGATTCTTTTATACCAACAAGTGTTTGATGTGTAAAAACATGCATTTGATCGATTGGCATTTTTTTTATCCATAAATCAATTCTAGATGTTTCTTGATTAGTTTTATTCCATGTACTTAAGAAAAAAGCATCCATATCATAATTTTCAATCCCACCATCTGGAGCTGACCATGTCATTTGAATTGGATTATTATTTTCATCTAATGTGACATTTAATGTTATTTGAGTATTTTTTTTCATTACATAGGATTATAATTTGATTTTTTTAATATTTCTTGTGGACTTATATTTAAAATTTCTTGGATATTATAGTTTGTTCTTTTTATAAAGCTTTCTAAAATGCGATACCCTATAAATGCCCCAATTCTAGGAGGAGATCCATAATCAAGACTCGAGTAGAATTTAGAATAAGGAGAATCATTTAAAAATCGATAATCTAAACTATTTTCAGTTGAAAAAAGTATTTCATTTGAAATAAAATAATCCCATACATTTTTCTCATTTTCTAATGCCCACTGCAACTCACTTTTAGTGTAATTAAAGTTTAAATTTTTAGAGTGATTTTCATGAAGATAATCTTTTAATAAAATTCTTTTTCCTTCATTTATAATTTTGTTTAAAAATAAACGACTGTTTGTCTCAGGTAAAACTTTATATGACAAAGTGTTAATTAATTCACTTTCAAAAAATTTAAAGTCAAGTTCATTTCTTATATATTGAGGAAGACCTTCATATATTGCATTTTTATTTCCTAAAAAGGTATCAATTGAAATTATCATTATAGTATCTGAATCAATTATTCTATTCAAAAAATCTACATCTGATTGAACTGAAATAATTCTTCTTGGTAAACTTATGTCAGGAAAATAATAATTAAAATATTTAAATACTTTTTTAGTCCTAGTTTCTAATTCAAGATTTGAAATTTTAGATGTTTCGTTATATAAAAGTTGTTGCGTTGAATCTTTTCTTTTGTTTAACCATATATGATATGGGGTCTTATTTGGAAAGAAATAAGGAAAATCTTTCATTATGGAGTCTAATGGAATTTCAAGTTCACCATAAAATTTTTTTTCAAATCTCAATAAATCAATATCAATATCCATTAGTTCATCACTTGTGGGAGCAACAGTTTTTGAACAAGAGAAAAAAAGAAGAACAAATACTATAAAACGAGCTAGATTTACCAATAAAATAAATTAATTTTACTAAAAAATAATTATATCAAATATACAAATGCTATGGATAGTTTAAAGGTTGCAAAATATATTGTAAAATGGTTAAAAAAATATGCAATAGATAACAAGATGAGTGGATTCGTCATAGGTATTTCAGGAGGTATTGACTCTGCATTGACATCAACTCTTTGTTCTATGACTAAATTAAAAACACTATGTCTAGAACTTCCAATAAAACAAAATATTGAGCATACTGAAAGGTCTAGGAAGCATATATCTTTTTTAAAAGAAAAATTTCCAAATGTAATAAGTAAAAACGTTGATTTAAATAATGTATTTAATGAATTTAATCTCACAACAGTTGATGACATTAAAAGCAATAACAGATTACATGCTCTCGCTAATACTAGATCGAGACTAAGAATGGCAACTTTATATTATTATGCTGCTCTTGATAATTTACTTGTTGCAGGCACTGGGAACAAAGTTGAGGATTTTGGTGTGGGGTTTTATACTAAATATGGTGATGGAGGAGTTGATGTAAGCCCAATTGCTGATTTATTAAAATCTGAAGTAAGGGAAATTGCTAATGCTCTTGAAATAAATAAATCTATACTTGAAGCAAAGCCAACTGATGGCCTCTGGGATGATAATAGAACTGATGAGCAACAATTAAACGCAAGCTATGAAGAACTAGAATGGGCTATGAAACAAACTTATAATGGAAAAAAAATTGATAGTTTTAGTACTAAGGAAAGACAAATTTTGACTACTTTCTATAAACATAATAATGCTAACAAGCATAAAATGAATCCAATTCCAGTATGTAATATTCCTTTAGAACTCAAATGAATGTTAAAAACTAAAATTTATTACTTTCTAATATCATTTTATAATTTTAATTTTTCATTAATCCATGATTAAAATTGTTATTGCCGATCCACACCCAATTATTTATAAGGGGGTAAAATCTTTTTTCAGAAATTCAACCGAAATAAGTGTAATTGGAAAAACAATTAATTTTCTAGAACTATTAAATTTTTTAGAATCAAAAAAAATTGATATTGTTTTATTGGAAATGGATTTGCCTGGGCTTGATGGACTTCAAGTTATTAAGCCATTAAAAGAAAGATTTCATTATGTTAATTTTTTAATTTTTAGCTCTTTAAATGAAGAGGTTTATGCAATCAGCGCTTTAAAATCGGGAGCCTCAGGGTATTTGTGCAAAACAAATCCATTGAAAGAACTCAGAAGTGCAATTTTAAAAATCAGCTCTGGAGGAATTTACATTACAAAAAAATTAGCTGAAATAATAGCATATAACGAATCAAATCTTAACCAAAAATCAAAAATTGACAGATTATCAGAACGTGAAGTTCAAGTTCTAAAAATGCTAGTTGACGGCAAAAGGAATAAAGAAGTTGCATTTTCACTTGGTATTAATGCAAAAACAGTAAGTACTTATAGAAGCAGAATAATGAAAAAGTTAGAAGCTAAAAATTTTGTTGATTTGTTTCAAAAAACAAAGCATATAGATTTTGAAATATACTAAATCACTTTGTTTAGCCTTTCACTTAAAACAGTCTTCAGTTTATGATATTGTATTATTTCCTCTAGTAAATTATCGTGGTGTTCGCCTTTGTTTTGTTTTGTTTTGTTTTGTAAATCAGAAACTTTTTCCTCGATTAATTCACATCTAAATCTTAAAATTATTTCAAAAACCCATTGTGAAAGTAATTCAGACTTTTTAGCAACAAAAATATTTTTTTTTGACCAGTCATGAAGATAATATTGGTCCTCATTTAAAATAATATCTGAAACCTCTTTAGACATTTCTATTGGTAAATTATTAACAAATTTTTCTATACTAAAATTATCACTATTGTTAATAGAATAGATAATTTTTTCATAAAGAGATTTAAATATTGAAGTTGAAAATGCAATTTCGTCCTGTTGCAAATCCAAATATATTTTTTCATATACTTTACATGTCACTTTAGAATCTTTCGTCTTTATCTTTCCAGTTTTATCACCTTTAAATAAAACAGGTTCTTTTAAAACAACTTTTTCATTTCCATGAAACAAGAGCAATTTTATAATATTTTTTTCTAATTCGAATCTTGAATTTACCTCATTAATTTTTTTTGTTTTAACTAATTGCTCAGATGTATTCGAGTAATTTTTTGGTAAATTTTTTTTTGACTTGTTTTGAATTTGAGCTAAGGTAGAAAAGAGTACATCTTCACTGACATTCATAAGTTTTGAACACGATTGAAGATAAAGTTCTTGCTTGATTCTATCTGGAATATTTGCAATACTTCTAACAATATCGTGAACTGTGTTTGATTTATTAAGTGGTTCATCCTTTATTTCCTCAGCGAGTAAAGATGCTTTGTATTGTATAAAATCTTTAGATTCACTTGCTAAAAAATTTTTTATTTGTTCAGTAGATTTATCTTTTACAAATGAATCGGGGTCTTCACCATTGGGAAAGGAACATACTTTTACATTTAAACCTTCTTTAAGTATAATATCAATTCCTCTCAAAGATGCTTTCACACCAGCGCTATCCGAATCAAAAAGTATCACAATATTTTTAGTTAATCTACTGATTAGCCTAATTTGATTTGGAGTTAATGAAGTACCAGAGGATGAAACAACGTTCTTTATACCAGACTGAAACATTTGAATAACATCAGTGTACCCTTCAACAACATAACACAAATCTTCCTGGGCTATTGACTGTTTAGATTGGTATAGTCCATATAGAATTTTGCTTTTAAGATAAATACTACTTTCAATAGAATTTAGATATTTTGCAACTTTTTTATCATTTCGAAGAGTTCGTGCTCCAAAACCAAGAACTCTCCCAGAAATACTATGAATTGGAAAAATAACACGGCCACTGAACCGGTCAATTTTATTTTTTAAATTAATTATTGTTAATCCTGTCTTTTCTAGTAATTCCTCTTTATAACCCTCATTAATAGCATAATTTGAAAAAGAATTTTTTTGGTTTGGACAATAACCAATATCAAAATCTTTAATTATATTGTCATCAAACATTCTTTCTTTAAGATAACTATGTGCAATTCGTTTACCTTCATCAGACTCCCAAAGCGATTTTTTAAAATATTTGAGTGCAAATTCTGTGATTACGAACATGCTCTCTTTCTCACTTTGTTCTTTTTTTTCTTGACTATTTACAGGGGATTCTAATATCTCAATATTATATTTTTTGGCAAGGTATCGTATTGCTTCTGGATAATTTAAATGCTCATGCTCCATTAAAAAGGCTATTACATTGCCTCCTTTTCCACTAGAAAAATCTTTCCAGATTTGTTTTACAGGCGAAACCATAAAGCTTGGAGTTTTTTCATCCGTAAATGGACTCAATCCCTTATAATTTGACCCAGACTTTTTCAAGTTAATAAAGTCTCCAATAACTTCTTCTACTCTTGCATTTTCAAAGACCGCATCAATTGTTGCTTTTTGAATCATAATTTATAACTAAAATAAAAATATATTTATTTTTTTCTTGAAATCACAAATTCAACCATTTCTTCAAGTGCAAATCTAAATTGATTTTCTGGAAATTTTTTTAGTTTTTCTAATGCTTTTTTTTGATATAAAAACATCTGATTTTTTGCGTATTCAACACCACCTTTTTCAGCAACATAAGAAATTATAGAATTTATACTATTCTTAGTTTTATAATTTTTTCTAAATATTTTTATTAACCATTTTTTATCTTTTTTTGAAATTGTATTTATTACATGGATTAAAGGTAAAGTCATTTTTTTTTCTTTAATATCAATTCCGACAGGTTTACCTATATTGTTGTTACCATAATCAAATAAATCATCTTTAATTTGAAATGCAATTCCAATTAGCTCTCCAAATTCAGAAATTAATCTTATTTCATCTTTTGTGGCATTTACTGACGAGGCACCAAGAGCGCAACAAGAAGAAATTAATGAAGCTGTCTTTTTCTTTATTATTTTAAAGTACGTGTCAACATTAATATCAAGTTTTTTTGCTTTTTCAATTTGCAAAAGTTCACCTTCACTCATTTCTTTTACAGCTGTAGAAATTATTTTTAATAAATCAAAATCATTATTTTCAATACACAATAGTAATCCTTTAGATAATAAATAATCTCCTACAAGAACAGCGATTTTATTTTTCCAAATAGAATTGATTGAAAAAAATCCTCTTCTAAAATAACTTTCATCTACAACATCGTCATGTACAAGCGTAGCAGTATGAATCAACTCAATAACAGAAGCAGCTCGATAACATTTATCCCCAAATTTATTTTTATCAAACATTTTTGCAACTAAAAAAACAAACATGGGACGCATTTGTTTTCCTTTTCTATTGACAATATAATAAGTGATTCTATTTAAAAGCGCAACATGAGATTTCATAGATAGTCTAAATGTCTTTTCAAACTCTTCCATTTCAATTAATATTGGTTTTTTAAATTTTTCTACTGCTTTCATAAATTATTTTATAATTATTATTTGAATGCTAATTGTCCACAGGCTGCATCAATATCGTGTCCTCTAGATTTACGAATTGTCACAGAAATATTGTTTTTCTTTAAATGTTCAACATATTTTGTAATAATTGCATTCTCTGCATTATTGAATTTAGAATCACCAATTGCATTATAATTAATCAAATTGACCTTACATGGTGATTTCTTACAAAAATTTATTAGTGCCTCAATATCAACATCTTTATCATTAATATTTTTCCAAACAATATATTCATAAGTAACAAGTTTTTTTGTTTTTTCAAACCAATATTTAACAGAATCTAATAACTCTGAAAGAGGAAAATTGGACGTAAATGGCATAATTTTATTTCTTGTATTTTCGATTGCGCTGTGAAGAGATAAAGCAAGATTAATTTTTGGACATTCTTCTGAAATTTTTTTTATCATTTTTGGAATACCTGATGTTGATAAAGTTATTCTTTTCGGAGAAATTGCGAGACCATCACTAGATGTAATTTTTTTAATTGATTTTATTACGTTGTTATAATTCATTAATGGCTCGCCCATCCCCATAAAAACTATATTTGAAAGGGATTTATTATATACTTTAATAGATTGATTATTAATTAAAACTATTTGATCAAAAATTTCGTCAAAATTTAAATTTCGCATTCTCTTCAACTTTGAAGTAGCACAAAATTTACAGTCAAGGCTGCAACCTACCTGACTTGATACGCATGCTGTTGTTCGATTATTTGATGGAATTAATACAGATTCAATATAATTTCCATCATATAATTTAATTTTATTTTTTATTGTACCATCTTTACTTTTTTGAAAACATACAAGTTGTGAATTTTTAATTATGAACTTATTTATTAATAAGCTTCTTAGTTCAATACTCAGGTTAGTCATCATATTAAAGTCTGTAACACCTTTCCTCCAAATCCATTCATATATTTGGGACCCACGGTATTTAGGTAATCCATTTTGCAGAAAAAAAGAACTTATTTGTTCTTTGCTTAATTGACGGATATCAATTAAATCTTTACTCATTATATCTATAAAATAAGCATTGCATCGCCATATGAGTAAAATCTATATTTTTCTTTAATGGCTTCTTGGTAAGCTTCTTTTATAAAATCGTGGCCTGCAAATGCAGAAACCATCATTAATAGAGTTGACTTGGGTAAATGAAAGTTAGTAATCATTGCGTCACCAATCTTAAAATTGTAGGGAGGAAAAATAAATTTGTGAGTCCATCCTTGAAATGAATTTAGGGAATTATTTGATGAAACAGAAGATTCCAAACCTCTCATTGATGTTGTTCCAACTGCACAAATTTTATTATTATTTGATTTCGCTTTATTGACAATTGATACCGCATGGTCATCAATTATAAGTTCTTCTGAATCCATCTTGTGTTTAGACAAATCCTCAACTTCAACAGGATTAAAAGTACCTAAACCAACATGAAGTGTTATTTCGGCAAGGTCAACCCCTTTAATTTCTAATCTCTTTAATAAATGTTTCGAAAAATGAAGGCCTGCAGTGGGTGCAGCAACTGCACCTTCATGTTTAGCATATATTGTTTGGTATCTTTCTCTATCAAAACTTTCCTCCTCACGTTTTATGTACTTCGGTAGGGGTGTCTGACCTAAATTTTTTAGTTTATCACGAAATTGTTCATAAGTTCCATCAAATAGAAATCGCAATGTTCTTCCTCTTGATGTAGTGTTATCAATGACCTCTGCAACCAATGTTTCATCATCCCCAAAGTAAAGTTTATTACCAATTCTAATTTTTCTTGCTGGGTCAACCAAAACATCCCATAACCTTTGTTCTTTATTTAGCTCTCTTAATAAAAAAACTTCAATTTGTGCACCAGTTTTCTCTTTGTTACCTATTAAACGTGCAGGAAATACTTTTGTATTATTGAGGACCATTACATCTCCTTCGTTAAAAAACTGAGTAACCTCTTTAAATAATTTATGTTCTATACTTTGGGTATCTCGGTGTAAAACCATTAACCTCGACTCATCTCTGTGCTCAACAGGATGTTCTGCTAGTAAATCAATAGGTAATTCGAAATTAAAATTTGAAAGTTTCATAAAGAAAGCAAATATAATGTATGAATATAAAAGTTATAAGAATTTTTAAATTAATTATTGAAAAAATATTTTAAAACCCAACTTTGATAAGTCATTCCAAAAATATGGATATGATTTGGAAACAACTGAAGGATATTTAATTTTTAAATTTGATATCAAAGCTAATGGAGCAAAAGCCATAGCCATTCTATGATCGTTGTATGTCTCGATTGGCACATTTTCATTTATTTCGTTTGTTCTTTCATTTAAAAAAATTGAATTTTCAGTTATTTCAACTTTAGCACCAATTTTTTTCAATTCATTGTAAAGTGCTAAAAGTCTATCAGTTTCTTTAATTTTTAAAGTATGTAACCCACTTAGATTACAAGATATACCCAGTCCATAGCATGAAACAACAATGGTTTGGGCCAAATCTGGAGATTTAATCAAATCTAAATCAATTTGTTTTTTTACTTTACTTGTTTTTTCTAAAATTATTTTTTTGTTTAAAAAAGTTGTCTTTACTCCAAAATCATCATAAATTTTAGCAATTATATTGTCACCCTGTAAACTATTATTATTGAAAGTACTTAAAACGACCTTACCTTTTTTTGCTAATGCGATTATACTGTAGTAATATGATGCTGAACTCCAGTCAGACTCAACGTCAATAGTTACAGGTCTGATTTCGTTTTTTGGAAAAACTTTTATTTTACTACCATCAAAATCAACACCAACACCAATTTTTTTTAGAAGATTACAGGTCATCTCAATGTACGGTA
>PKDV01000005.1 GCA_002862715.1 Flavobacteriaceae bacterium
GGAACCCATGCAAATAATACGTCTGACCTGTGGTATTTTAAAATTATCTCAGAGTCAAGTGTGGCTTCTGGAATTAGAAGAATTGAAGCCATAACAGGAGATAAAGTCAAAATATATTTCAAGAGCCAAGAAAAAGTACTTTATGATTTAAATAAAAAATTGAAATATCCAAAAGATTTTAATTCATCAATAGATGTGATGATTAGTGAAAATTCTAGGCTCAACCAAGAAATAAAAAAACTAAAAAAATATCAAATTGATAATTATATTATTACACTAAATAATGAAATCGAACAAAGAGAAAAATTATCACTTTTAATCAAAAATTTAGATTTAGAACCTAGTAGTTTAAAAAATATTTTATTTGAATTTGGTAAAAAAAATAATAGTTTTTTGGGTGTTTTGGGAACATCAACCAAAGGTAAGACAACTATAATGTGTTATGTATCTAAGGATTTATTATCAAAATTAAATTTAGATGCTTCTAAAATAATTGATATCATTACTAACAAATACGGTGGAAATGGTGGGGGTCAAAAGTTTTTTGCGGTACACGGTGGTAATAAGCCAAAACAACTAGATAACATTTTATCATATGTTAAAAAATATATTGATTATGAGTAAATTTAGATTAGTCGTTTTGAGGGGGGTATTGCTCAAAAATTTTTGAAATAAATTGTGATATTTTTTCGATTTTTTCTTCTGGAGAGCCTTCTTTAATAAATCCAATTGCTTTTCCTTGCCATACAAGTTTCTTAGAATTATAATCTATTATATCTACATATAATATACCACTTGTGTTTGAATATATATTATAGGGTCTTAATGCACCCCAACCAAAATGAGGTCCGTAGTGATGAAACATTCCTAATCCGTAGTGGTTTTCATGAATGTTAATATTTTTTTCAGCATCAGTGTGAAAACTTACCAAAAGTTGTGGATTTTCTGAAGCAACATAACCTTTCATTGATAAAGTTGTTTCAATAGAACTCATTATTCTTCGTTTGTCTAAATCAGAAATTTTAGCTTTATCTATACCGGGTTTAAAAAAGGCAAAAGTTTTAAATTGACTAAAATCAGTATTAACATCATAATCAAAAGATGTTTTTATTGATGCACAAGAACAAAAACCAAGAACTATTAAATAAAAAAATATATGTTTCATTAATTTAATTACTTCAAAAATTATGCCGTGACAACTTTAGAAAACTAAATTATATTAATTTTGCGGATATTTCAACCCAAAAGAACTAGATTGAAATTTAATTTATCTGTTTTCTTGTTTTTTTTCTTGATCACTTCTTGTGGTTCAAAAAAAATAATATATAATCAACCAGAAAAAAAATCTTTAAAAAAAATTGAAAAAAATAAATCTATTGACACTAAAAAATCAAATATCGTAGACACAAATACTCAAATGAAGGTTTATGTTCTTCAATACTCAGACTTAGCTATTAAGGAAATGAATAAATTTGGAATTCCAGCAAGCATTAAATTGGCTCAGGCTCTTTTAGAATCACAAGCTGGGAAAGGAGAATTAGCTCTAAAATCTAACAATCATTTTGGAATAAAATGTCATAAAGGATGGAAGGGTTCAAGTGTTTCTCATGATGACGATGCCAAAGGCGAGTGTTTTAGGAAATATAAAAAAGTTGAAATGTCGTTCAGAGATCATTCTGAGTTTTTAAGATATAGGGATAGGTATAGTGAACTGTTTAGGTTTAAAAAAACTGATTATATAAAATGGGCACACGGATTGAAGAAAGCCGGGTATGCAACAGACCCTAAATATGCATTTAAACTAATTTCCTTGATTGAAAGATTCAAACTTTGGAGATTTGACGGAAGTAAAAAGCCTTTAGAAAAAAGTAAAATAAAAAGCGAAGGAACGTACATTGTTAAAAAAGGTGATACGTTATATTCAATTTCAAGAAAGTTTGGTAAAACTGTTGAATTCTTGAAAAAATTAAATAATCTTAAGGATAATATGTTGGCTGTTGGGCAAGAGATTAAATTATAGTAATGTTATATAAAAGAAGCAGCCAATTATTTAAAACAGCCAAAAAATATATTCCAGGTGGAGTTAATTCACCCGTAAGGGCATTTAACTCAGTTGGGGGTAATCCAATTTTTGTTACTCATGCTAAAGGAGCATATTTATATGATGTCGATGGAAATAAATACATAGATTTCATATCCTCATGGGGACCAATGATTCTGGGGCATGCACATCCAGAAATAATTAATGAAATAAAGAACAATATAGATAATGGTACTTCATATGGGATTCCAACTGAATTGGAAACACAAATTGCTAAAAAAGCAGTTTCCATGGCACCCAATATTGATAAAATTAGGTTTGTAAATTCTGGAACTGAAGCATGTATGAGTGCTATTAGGTTAGCGCGAGGTTATACTGGAAGAGAAAAAATTATAAAATTTAAAGGGTGTTATCATGGCCATGCAGATTCTTTTTTAATTGAAGCAGGTAGTGGGGCTGTGACGTTTGGAAATCCAAGTAGTCCTGGTGTTACAAATGGCACTGCAAAAGATACAATTTTAGCTACATACAATGATTTAAGCAACGTTCAGGAAATTTTTGAAAAAAATAAAGATGAAATTGCTGCCATAATTTTAGAACCCGTTGCTGGTAATATGGGATGTATATTACCAAAGAAAGATTTTTTAGAAGGTTTGCGAGAATTGTGCGATAATAACGATTCATTATTAATTTTTGATGAGGTTATGACAGGATTTCGACTTGCAAAAGGAGGGGTTCAGGAGCTTTTATCAATTAGGGCTGACATTGTAACTTATGGAAAAGTTGTTGGAGGTGGACTTCCAGTTGGTGCTTTCGCAGCAAAAAATAAAATCATGAATTTGTTGGCGCCAGAAGGTCCAATTTATCAGGCTGGCACCTTAAGTGGCAACCCAATAGCAATGATAGCTGGTTTAACTATGCTTAATTTACTAGATAATAATGCTAACGTCTATACTAGTTTGGAAGAAAAAACAAGATTCTTAGCTTTAGAAATGAAAAATTTGTTAATAGAGAAGGGTGTTCCATTTCAAATAAATCAAATTGGTTCTATGATGTCACTGCATTTTACAGAAAATCCTGTAGTTGATTTTGATGGTGCATTAAGTGGAAATAATAGTTTTTTTAAAAAATATTTTCATGGAATGCTGCGAAATGGTATATATCTTCCACCCAGTGCATTTGAAAGTTATTTTCTAAATGATTCCATCACAAAAAAAGATTTAGAAAAAACATTAGAGTCTTTTGCTATAACTTTAAAATCGTTTTAACTTAACACAAAAAACATGAAAAATATTATATACTATCTCTTTATAGTTTTAATTTTAAATTCAAATTTAATTTATTCACAATCCAAAAACATAGATTCTGTCTTATCTAAATTTGATAAAAAGACTGGATTTGTTACATCATATTTTGATGGTTCAAAATTATATTTTGAATTTCCTAAAAGTTTTCTCAAAAAAGAGCTACTTATGGTAACAAGGATATCGAAAATACCTTCTGATTTTGATCCTTATATGTACTCAGGAAACAAAAGATCTGAACAAGTTGTTGAGTTTTCATCAGTAAATGATAAAATTGTGCTAAGACAAATGACTTACACAGATATTGCACAAGAAAACGACCCTATTATTGAAAGTGTTATTGTTAATAATAACCCACCTATTCTTGCTGCTTTTAAAAATGAATCAAAAAATGATTCATTAATAATAATAAATGTCACCGATTTTTTTAATAACGATTCTCCAAGCTTTAATATAATTAGTAAAAGAAATAAAGATGCCAATAAAATTGGTGGTGTTGATAAAAAAAGAAGTTTTATAGAAAACGTTAAAACCTTTAAAAATAATACAGAAGTTAGAACGACATTAACTTTTTCTGCAAGTCAGCTTAGAAGGACTGACAATACCAAATCTTACACATTTCAAATCAATAATTCTATTATTCAGTTACCTGAGGTTCCAATGCAAATTAGAAAATCTGACTCAAGAGTTGGTTGGTTTTCTTTAAATAAAAATAATTATAGTACTGATAAGTATAAGACTGATAGTTACACAATTACAAGAAGATGGAGATTAGTTCCTAAAGATATTGAAGCTTATAATAATGGTGAGTTAGTTGAGCCTGTTAAGCCAATAATTTTTTATTTAGATCCAGCAACTCCAATAATGTGGAAACCATTCATTAAAAAAGGAGTTGAAGATTGGAATAAATCTTTTGAAAAGGCTGGCTTTAAAAATGCGATTATTGCTAAAGATGCTCCTACAAAAGATGAAAACCCTGACTTTAGTCCAGAGGACATTAGATACTCAACAATTAGGTATATAGCAACTACAACCCAAAACGCTATTGGTCCAAGTGTTTCCGATCCTAGGACAGGTGAAATAATTGAAAGTGATATAATATGGTTTCACAATCATTTCAAATCATACACGCATAGATATCTAATTGAAACTGGTGCTGCTAATCCGAAAGCAAGAACATTAGACTTATCATTAGATGATATTGGTGGAATGATGCAACGAACCATTTCTCACGAGGTTGGCCATGCATTGGGTTTGCCACACAATATGAAATCTAGTTCAGCTTATCCTGTAGACTCACTAAGATCATTTTCGTTTACAAAAAAAATGGGGATAGCTACAACTATAATGGAGTATGCAAGGTACAATTATGTTGCACAGCCTGGTGATAAAATTGACTCATACTACAGAAAATTTGGTCCTTATGATGATTATTCAATTGAATGGGGTTACAGATATTTTGAAGATGAAAATTCTGTGGATGCAAAAAATTGGCTTAAAAAATTTGTTGATGATAGGAGTCTAAATCCCATATACATGTTTGGAAGAGGGTATCAAAATGACCCAAATGCACAAACTGAAGACATTGGTGATAATGCAATTTTAGCTAGCGATTATGGTATTAGAAACCTAAAAATAGTGGCTGATAATCTGGATAAATGGGTTAACAAAGATGGAAAGGATTTTTCTGAATTGGAGGAATTATATACTGGTTTACTAAGAGCGTACACTCGATATATATATCATGTTGAGGCAAATATTGGTGGTATATATCGAAAGGAGATACATTCTCAACAATCATCAGACATGTTTACAAATGTTCCAAGAGAAAGACAAATTGAAGCATTAAAATTTCTTAATAAAAATATTTTTGATACACCAAATTGGTTAATTAAACAAAAATGGATTGTTAATATTGATAATGATGAAATTATTTTAGATATAAATAGAATTCAAACCAGAGTTTTAAACAGAATCATTTCAACGTCAAAATTAAATAGAATGATTTCAGCATATGAAACTATTGGAAATAATAGCTTGAAAACTGTTGATGTTTTTAAGATTTTAACATCCTATATTATTAATGATAAAAACTTAGACGTTTCAAAACAAGCACTACAAGTAAATTATATTAAAAGACTAAAAAATGTTTCTAATGACGATGATTTACACCCTGTAGTAGCATCAGAGATTAATTATGAATTAAAAACAATTAGAAACAAACTTTCGAAACTTAAAAAATCATCTAAAAAAAATAATTTTAAAAATCACTTCGATATTTTAAAGGAATATTTGAACTCTAATTAGTTTTTAATTATTTTTTTAATGTAAAAAGATTCATTTTTCTTAAAAACTTCTATTAGTGATTTTGACTTAAGAAGTTTAATAGTTTTATCCCATTTTTTATTACTAAGACCTGAATTGTTTTTAATCTCATTGATTTCAAAAACTTTAGAACTTGATAAAAAAGAAAAAACTTTTTTTTCCTCATCATTTAAACTAATTGTTTTTTTTACTGGTTTCATTTGTGGAAAAAATAAAACTTCTTGAATAGAACTCATATTGGTAATTAACATCGTTAATCTATCTATTCCAATTCCAATTCCTGCTGTTGGGGGCATTCCGTATTCAAGTGATTTTACGAAATCTTTGTCAATAAACATAGCTTCATCGTCACCTTTTTTAGATAATTCAAGTTGATTTTCAAACCTATTTAATTGTTCAATTGGGTTATTTAGTTCTGAATATGCATTTGCAATTTCTTTTCCATTGATTATAAGCTCAAAACGCTCTGTGAGATTTTGTTTGTTCCTATGGGTTTTTGTAAGAGGGCTCATCTCTTTGGGATAATCAATAATGAATGTGGGTTGAATGTATTTACCCTCACAAAATTTACCGAAAATTTCATCAATAAGTTTTCCTTTACCCATGGTTTCGTCTATTTCTATGCCAAGGTTTAAGCAAATTGTATTTAATTCTTTAACATTTTTTTTTGAAACATCCATTCCAGTATGTTCTTCAATCGAATCAAAAATTGATATTTGCTTAAATGGTGCTTTGAAATCAATAATTTCTTCACCAACACTAATTTTTGTACTTCCATTTACATTTATAGCAATCTTTTCAAATAAATTTTCAGTGGTTTTCATCATCCATTTGTAATCCTTGTAGGCAACATAAAACTCCAACATTGTAAACTCTGGATTATGAGTTTTATCCATACCTTCATTTCTAAAATCTTTTGCAAATTCGAATACCCCCTCAAATCCACCAACTATTAATCTTTTTAAATAAAGTTCATTTGCAATTCTCAAGTATAGCGGTATATTTAATGAATTGTGATGAGTTACAAATGGTCTCGCAGCCGCGCCCCCTGGAATGGGTTGTAAAATAGGTGTTTCAACTTCTAAATAACCCAAATTATTTAAAAAGTCTCTCATGGTATTTATAATTTTTGTTCTCTTTAAAAAAACTTTTTTAACATCGGGATTAACAATTAGATCAATATACCTTTGTCTGTACCTTTGTTCAGAATCACTAAATGCATCATAAACGTTACCATCAGGATCTGTTTTTGGTAATGGTAAAGGACGCAAAGATTTGCTCAATAAAATGAATGATTTTACTTCAATTGTTTTTTCACCAACTTTTGTTATAAAAAGATTTCCTTTAACTCCAATTATATCGCCTATATCTAGAAGTTTTTTATAAACTTCATTGTACATTATTTTGTTATCACCCTCACATATAATGTCCCTATTAAAATATAACTGAACTTTTCCATAAAAATCCTGTAGTTCAGCAAAACTGGCTTTTCCTTGAATTCTTCTAGACATGAGTCTACCAGCAACTTTTACTTCCTTTCCATCTTCAAAATTAGTTTCCATTTCTGATGAAGAAAAAGTGGATACATATTCGTCAGCTGGATAAGGGTTAATACCAAGTTCAATTAACCTTGAAAGTTTTTCTCGTCTTATTTTTTCTTGTTCTGAAATCATATTCAAATGCTAAGATAACCAATACACTCCATTATACTTAAACCATTAAATTTGTAAAATAAAATTTTTTCTAGCTTATTAATGGAAAAAAAAGTAGTTATACATTGCGTAAATCTTGGAATTAGCAATTATTCCGAAACACTTGAAATTCAAGAAAGATATTTTCAGGAAATTATAAATCAAAAAATATTTAATAGAAAAAATCCTAAAAAATATTTAACTACAAAAAACTATCTTCTTTTTGTTGAGCATCCAAGTGTATATACCTTGGGCAAAAGTGGAAAAATTGATAATTTGTTGATTAATAAAGCACAATTACAAGAAAATAATGTGAGTTTTTTTAAAACAAATCGTGGTGGTGATATTACATACCACGGGCCAGGTCAAATTGTTGTTTATCCTATATTGGACTTAGATAATTTCTTCACTGATATTCATAAATATTTGCGACTGATTGAAGAATGTATTATACAAACTTTAGGAGACTTCAACATTAAAGCTAAAAGAAGTAATGGGCAGACTGGGGTTTGGACTGATAATATGAATAATGAGTCAAAGAAAATTTGTGCTATTGGAATTAGAACAAGTAGATGGGTAACAATGCATGGCTTTGCACTAAACGTAAATACTGATTTAAGTTTTTTTGAAAATATTATTCCTTGTGGAATTATTGGTAAAGAAGTCACATCAATTAAAAATGAATTAAGAAAAGAAATTGACATGAATTTGGTAATTGATTCAATTAAAAATAATTTTTCAACTCAATTCAATGCCAAAATTATTGAGGCACTCTATAAAATCTAAGTTGATTTAATTTGTTTTTAAGTCCTAAGTATATTGGTGAGTCTGGATTACTTTGACCCAAATATGATGAAATTCCACCTTTGATTGGGAAATTCTCTAATAAAGTCCCATTTACATCAAATATGTAAGTCTTTTCAGATTGATTATCATTTAGTATAATGTATGTTTTATTATTAAATATTTTGATAATTGGTTTTGAATATGCACCAAAATCTAACTCTATTAATTGATTATTAATTGTCAATTTATTTTCAGTCAACGTAACAAGAGTGTTATTGCTTGCAGTTAAAAAATATTTGCTTTCAAATGGAAGAACTTCTTTGGAAATTTTTCCTTGTCTATTTATTCTAACTAAACGATTTTTATTATCAATACTGATGAATCCATTATCATAAGCGTAAATTTCTTCAATAAAAGATATGTCGTTTGGAATTTTTATTCTAATATTTCCAGTTCTATGTAATAATTCTGCTTTTCCAGATTTATATACAACCGCGATATAGTCTCTATTTCCGATTCTTATATGTTTTACAGGATATTTTAGAGGTGAACTTAATTTGGTTTTTTTCCATCCCTTAACTTTTCTCATATTTCTATCATAGACATTAATTCTATTTCCGTTTGATAAAAATATTCTGTAATTCTTCTGATTGTCATAATCAAAAATTGATAATTTATTATTTCCATTACTCTTAATTGAGTAGCCTGAAACTAGTTTTCCGTTCCTATCTAAAACTTGAAAACTTTTTGATGTTGAAAATGCTAGTTGTAATTTTTTGTTTTTAAAGAGATCAACTTGAAAGATTGAACCTTGAATTAAACCATCTAATTTTTGTTTCCATATAATCTCACCATTTAAATTTAGCAGGTATAAATTTAGTTCTTCGTCTTGAGCAATCCACTCGATTTCATTCGTTTTATGATTTATAAGTGGATATGGACCCCACTCTATGTAATCATTGAGAATATTGGAACCAACAAAATCAACATTTTTTTTATTTTCAGTCTTAAGAATTGGTTTTTCAATTTCGTGGCTTATATAATATACCCCACTATCTATGCTTCCATTAGTATTAATACTTTTAAATTTTTCAATTTTATTTTTATTAGTATTTGGAAAAAATGAAGAAAATTTATTGGTAAAGTATGGGTTTGATGCCCAAATCCAAAAAGTATTTTTTCTAGCAAATTTTTTCTTTTTTTCGATAAAGATTTTATCATTACTTAGTACTTCTCCATTTTTTATGGAAAATAATAACGACTCTAAAATTGAAATAGATTTACTCAAGAAAAGCATGTCATCAAATTCAAATGCAAATTTTGGTTCGAATTTTCCAGAAATATGATTAAATAAAGATTTTTTTTCTGAGGAAATTTCATATAAAATCATATTATTTCTTGAGAGTTGATTTTTAGAATATTTTTTTAAGAAATTATTAAAATCAATCGACTTACTCTTCTTCTTTAAAAAATAAACTGTATCGTTAGAAATTGAAAACCTTCCAACCTGATTTACCAAATTATAAACTGAATCAATACTGGTCTCTGGCTTGTTGTAAAACAAATCAAACTTTTTTAAACCATTAGAATAATTATTATAATCAAAAGCGAATGTTTCAAGCCACCTTGAACTAACTGGTATTAAATTACTTACATCATAAATATTTGCAAGTTGATTTTGGTGTTTAATTAAGGATGTTGAGCCATTGGAATCGAGAAATCCTGAAAATTTAAGATTGATTTCATTTTCATTAATTTCAAATGATAGTGAAGTCCAACTACTCCATTCCTCAAATTTAAATTTAATTGTTTCTCTCGCTATTTTATGAATGAATTTTGCAATTTTTTTATTCAAAAAAACTGATTGGGGACTAGCAGTTTTTTCATATAAATTTTTCAAATCTTCACTAATGTTATTATTTATTTTTTTTAATCGAATACAATTTTCAAGAAGTAGTTTACTCGACGTTGTAAAATATAAATTATCCCAAGAAGTAAAATAAATTTTGTCGTCTATATTATTAAAATAATATGGAACTTTTTCATAAAACAAAGTATCAATGTTTGCTGAATCTATTTCCATAATATTTTTTTCAGTAATAAATAAATAAGGCAAATCATTTTTTCCCTCAAAATGAAAACTTAGCTGTCCTTTAGTTTTTTCTGGAATTTTTTTTATTAGTCCAAAAAACTTTGGAAAAATTTTAATCAGTTCCGATGAAAATTCATTTTGATTTTCCAATTCTTTAAAGTAGTCAAATGATGAACTTCTAACTACTAAAGCAGCATTGTTTGGAAGATAATCAAGTTCTTTTTTCTCTATCAAACTTTCATCTACACAGTTGTAAAAAATAAAAATGCAAAGAAAAATTAATAATAATCTCACATTGTAAAATTAAAAATCTAATAAAGTTTGACCATCATATAATTTAAAAGTTTTACGATGTATATCAACAGTCCCATATTTCTTCAAAGACTCTCTATGTCTTATAGTGGGGTATCCTTTGTTGTCTTTCCACCCATATTCTGGGTATTGCATATGATAATTTTCCATAAGCTTATCTCGATATGTTTTAGCTAAAATAGAAGCAGCTGCAATATTTAAAAATTTTGAATCTCCTTTAACTACACATTTATGGGGTATTTTTTTGAATGCTTTAAATTTATTTCCATCAACTAATATATAATTAGGCTTGACTTTTAATTTATTGATTGATAAATGCATTGCTTTTATAGAAGCGTTTAATATATTGATTTCATCAATTGTTTTTGAAGAAACATGAGAAACTGAATAACTAATACAGTCTTTTATGATTTCTCTTTGTAAAATAATTCTTTCTTTTTCTGATAGTTTTTTTGAGTCATTGATTCTACTATTTTTATAGTTAGCAGGTAAAATAACAGCAGCTGCAGTAACAGGTCCTGCGAGACAACCACGTCCAGCTTCATCTACACCACATTCAATTTTATTTGTAAGTTGAGTAAGCATTTACAAATAAAATTACAAACATTTATGCTTTAGCATAAACTCTAATTATCTAACTTTACTAAAACTTAATTAAAATTGCGTCTATTAGCATTAATTATATTAATTCCATTTTCTATTTATGGGCAAAACCAATTAGAAGTTTCAAAGAAATTGAATACTATTGGTGTTGATACTAAAAAAATTTCTATTAATGACTATCTAATTATAAATCAAGAAAGAGATACAACACATGTTGATACCACACTGAATATTAAAAAATATTATAAATTCAATGTTCAAAGGAAAGATAATTTTAACAATATTTCTTTCAATAACTCTGGTCAAGTTGAAAATGAATTATCTTATTATAATATTGATTACAAACCAGGCTTAGATTTCGGGTTTTCATCAAAAAAATCGCAAAGATTTCTTGAAAGTGATGTTAAATATTATCATTTGCCGACTCCACTTTCAGAAGTTTTTTTCAAAACAACTTTGTCTCAAGGCCAATCAACAGATGCTTTAATTTCTGCAAATATTCATCCTAAGCTCAATTATTCTATTGGGTATAAAGGCCATCGTTCTATAGGTAAATATCAAAACCAAAGAGTTAATTTAAGTCAATTAAGATTTAGTTTAAGATATGAAAATCCCAATGATAGGTATAGATTAAGATTACAGCTTGTCAATCAAAGAAACGAGCAACAAGAAAACGGTGGTTTAACAGAGTTTTCAATTAATGATTTCCAATCGGGTGCTGAAGAATTTTTTGATAGAAATCGATTGAGCGTAAATTACGAAGATGCATCAAATTTTTTCAACGAAAAAAGATTTTTAGTTGAGCAGGATTATTTGGTTACACCCAAAAAAGATAGTTTAAATGAATCATCCGTTAGAATTGGTTATAGATTTCACAGAAAAATTCATGACAATAAATTCTCTCAAAATCAGGCTTATGATTATTATGGGCCAATTGCAGAAAAATTTACCAAGCCTAATGACCATTTTCATTACGGATTTGGTCAATTCGACGCATATTCAATCATTACTAACAATAAATTAGGATGGTTATCTCCATACATCAGACATCATAAATATTTGTATCAACATATTCACGATAACGAAGTTTCAGATATTAAAGTAAACTCTTATTCAGTTGGATTGACTTGGAAAAAAAAATTTAAAAATGCGGATTTTAAGTTTTCATCAGAAATTTCATTAAACTCACAAAAAGTAGGAGATGAGATATTTATGATAACCAACTACAGATTGTCAAATGATTCTAAGCTATTATTAAAATTGAGTTATCGAAACAAACACCCTGGACTAACTTTTGAAAAATTTTATAGCACTTATTCAAATTTTAATTGGACTACAGAAACTAAAATGGTAAAAACTTTTGCATATGATATAAGTTATTACAGTTCATTTTTGGGTAAAATTAGCTTTGCTCAGCATTCAGTGATAAACCATCCATACTTTTTAGAAACCGTTGAGGACGAACTAAATATAACTCCTCTACAATCAATAAATCGTTTAAATATTTTTCAAATTGAATGGGAAAAAGATATTTATTTCGGAGTTTTTGGATTTAATAGTAGAATAAAAACACAAAAAGTTTATGGTAATGAAAGCTCCGTGGTTCCAATTCCAGAATTTATTGGAAGGTCCTCTGTCTATTTTCAAGACAAATGGTTTAAAAATGCCATGTTTTTACAGTTAGGAATTAGTGCAAAATATTTTTCTACTTTTTTTATGAGAAATTATAATCCAATTATTTCTGAGTTTGTTAATCAAAACAATCAACTTTTTGGAGGATTTCCTATAATTAATGCATTTTTCAATGCAAAAATTAGACAAACAAGATTATTTCTTATCGCGGAACATATTAACGCAAATAAAAAATCACCTAGATATTTTTCAGCACCAGGATACCCTTATCGAGATTTTTTGGTAAGGTTTGGATTGGTTTGGAATTTTTTTAAATAAAATTTTATTTGATTGGTAAATCTCCTCCCTCTTTCAGAGGTAGATTTGATGAACCCATTAAATACCTATCTACATTATAAGCAGCTTCTCTACCCTCTGAAATTGCCCAAACAATTAAGGATTGTCCACGCCTTACATCACCAGCAGAAAAAATATGAGGTATATTAGTTTGATAATTTTTATTAGATTTTATGTTTGAATTTTCATCAAGTTCGAGTTTTAATTGACTGCTTAAAGATGGTTCTGGACCAGAAAATCCTAATGCAAGTAAAGCAAGTTCACAAGGCCATTCTTTAGATGAATTTGGTTTCTCAATAAGTTTCATTTTGTTATCATCATCCTTTTCCCATTTAACATTTACAGTTTTGAGGAATTTTAATTTACCATCTTTATCGCCAATAAATTCTTTAGTCATTATATTCCACTCTCTAAAACTTCCTTCTTCATGAGAGGAGGTTGTTTTTAATTTGAAAGGCCAAAAAGGCCATGGATTTTCATCGGTACGATAATTTGAAGGTTTTGGCATTATTTCAAAGTTTGTCACACTTTTTGCACCTTGTCTATTTGACGTACCAATGCAATCAGAACCTGTATCACCTCCACCAATTACAATAACATCTTTTCCATTTGCATGACATTCTTTATCAATCATAGATTTACCATCAACCCATCTGTTACTTTTTGGGAGAAAATCCATAGCTTGAACAACACCATTTAGTTCAGCACCAGGAATTGGAAGTTTCCTTTGAACACTTGCACCAATACACAAAACAATTGCATCAAATGAATCTAAATCCTTAATTGATAAATTCTTCCCCACCTCTACATTAGTTTTGAACTTAATTCCTTCATCCTTTAAAATTTTAACTCGCCTATCAATAATATTTTTTTCCATTTTGAAATCAGGAATTCCGTAGCGAAGTAAACCACCAATTTTTTCGTCTCTTTCAAAAACAGTTACGTAATGTCCAGCTCTATTTAATTGTTGGGCTGCTGCTAAACCTGCAGGACCAGATCCAATTATTGCAATCGACTTATTTGTTCTTTTTTTTGGAGGTATTGCTTTTATCCAACCCTCTTTAAAACCTCTTTCAACAATGTATTTTTCAATCATTTCAATTGAAACAGGCGGGTTAATTATACCTAAAACACATGATTCTTCACATGGCGCTGGACAAAGGCGGCCAGTAAATTCTGGAAAATTATTTGTAGAGTGTAAAATTTTTAATGCTTTTTCCCACTCATTTCTATAAACTGCATCATTAAAATCGGGTATCAAATTTCCTAATGGACACCCACTGTGACAAAATGGAACTCCACAGTCCATACACCTGGCCCCTTGATCTTGAAGTTCTTTTTCATTAGGAGCAATTGTAAATTCTTTATAATTTTTAACTCTTTCTTTGACTTGAATATTTTTTTCATTAAGCCTTTGATGTTCTAAAAAACCTCTTAGTTTACCCATTTTTATTCAACTCTTTATTATTTGCGAGTAATTCAAGTGCAGCCTTATAGTCAGTTGGCATAACTTTAATAAAGTGCTTCTTAGATTTATTCCAATTACTTATAATTTTTTTTCCAATGGAACTTTTGGTATAAAGCACGTGATTCTGTATTAGTTTATTTAATCTAATTAAATCATTTGACTTTAAGTCTTCTAACCCAATCATTTCCATATTGAAATTATCATTTTCAAAAATCGAATTTTCAGAGTAAATATAAGCGATACCTCCACTCATACCTGCAGCAAAGTTTCTGCCAATTTTTCCAAGTATGACAACTTCTCCACCAGTCATGTACTCACATCCGTGATCTCCAACACCTTCAACTACAGCCACAGCACCAGAATTTCTAACACAAAACCTTTCACCAGCAATTCCATTTATGTAAGCTTCTCCAGCAGTTGCACCATAAAGCGCAACATTTCCAATTATAATATTTTTCTCAGGCTTGAAAGTTGCTCTTTTTGGAACTCTTACAATTAATTTAGCACCTGAGAGTCCTTTTCCAAAATAATCATTTGAATTTCCTATTAACTCCATTTTTAAACCTCGTGTAGCAAAACAGCCAAAACTTTGTCCTGCAGATCCATTAAAAACAAGATGTAATGAGTCAACGGGTAATCCGTTTTTTCCATGTCTTTTTGAAATCTCATTACTTAAAATTGCTCCAACACTTCTGTCTGTATTTTTTATATTAAATTCTAATTTTATACTTTTCAAGTCAACAAGTGCTTTTCCAGCCCTTGATATAATATCAAAATCAATCACATTTTCTAATTTATGGTCTTGCTTAATTACGTTTCTAACAGCAAAATTTTTATCAGACTTAGGTTTATATAAAATTGACGATAAGTCAATTCCTTCAGACTTGAAATGAGAAACGGCATTATTCATATTTAATTTTTGACTTTGACCAATCATTTCGTCTACAGTTTTAAATCCAAGACTTGCCATGATAACTCTTAGTTCCTCAGCTACAAAGTACATAAAGTTGATTATATTCTCAGGCTTTCCTTTAAAATTCTTCCTTAATTCAGGATCTTGTGTTGCAATTCCAACCGGGCAGGTATTGAGATGACACGCCCGCATCATGATACAACCAGAAGCAATTAAAGGTGCAGTTGAAAAACCAAATTCCTCAGCACCAAGTAAGGCCGCTATAGCTACATCGCGTCCAGTCTTCATCTGGCCATCACACTCAATTACTACTCTTCCACGCAAATCGTTCATTACAAGTGTTTGTTGTGCTTCTGCTATTCCAAGTTCCCAAGGTAATCCTGCATGTTTTAAAGAAGTCAAGGGAGATGCACCTGTACCTCCATCGTATCCTGAAATTAATATTACATCAGCTTTTGCTTTCGCAACACCTGCAGCGATTGTTCCAACTCCAACTTCTGAAACAAGTTTCACATTTATTCTCGCTTCTCGATTCGCGTTTTTTAAATCAAATATTAATTGAGCAAGATCCTCTATTGAATAAATATCGTGGTGAGGAGGAGGTGAAATTAATCCTACAAAAGGTGTAGAGTTCCTAACAGACGCAATGTATGGATTTACTTTTGGACCTGGTAATTGACCGCCTTCACCAGGCTTGGCCCCTTGAGCCATTTTAATTTGAATTTCTTTTGCATTGGTAAGATAATGTGATGAGACTCCAAATCTACCGGAAGCAACCTGCTTAATAGCAGAGTTTCTCCAGTCTCCGTTGTCATCAATTGAAAACCTTTCAATATCTTCACCCCCTTCACCAGAATTACTTTTACCACCAATCCTGTTCATTGCAATTGCAAGATTTTCGTGTGCTTCTTTACTAATTGAACCTAAAGACATTGCACCAGTTTTAAAGCGTTTAACTATTTCAGTCCACGGTTCAACTTCATCAATTGGTATTGGATCGAGCTCTGTGAATTCAAACATCCCGCGTATTGTCATAAGTTGTTTTGATTGGTCATTTACTAAACGGGAATATTCTTCATATGTCTTAAAATTTCTATTTTTTGTAGCCTGTTGTAACTTTGAAATAGTGCTAGGATTCATCATATGAGCTTCGCCATTTCTTCTCCACCTATAGCTGCCACCAATTTCCAATCCAATACCTCCAAATTCCTCAATATTATTATTGAAAGTAAACTCATGGCGGTGTAAAATTTCTAATTCGATTTCTTTTAGTCCAATTCCTTCAATTCTTGTAGTAGTTTTAGAAAAGTATTTATCTACAAACTTCTTACTTAACCCCAAAGCCTCAAAAATCTGAGCACCTCGATAGGAGTGAAGCGTTGAAATTCCAATCTTGTTCATAATTTTGACAAGCCCTTTGGCAATGGCTTTGTTAAAATTTGAAATAGCATTTTCTGAAGACAAGTTTTTAATACTACCACTTTTTACTTGAAAATTTATGATTTCGTTAACCATGTAAGGATTAATTGCACTTGCACCATATCCAAACAATAGTGCAAAATGATGAGGTTCTCTGGGCTCGGCAGATTCAATTATTATTCCAAATTTTGACCTCAATTTTTTCTTCATCATGCCATGATGTATATGTGAGCAAGCTAATAAAATTGGAATCGGAGCCAAATTATTATTTACACCCCTGTCTGAGATGATAATTATATTACAACCATTTTTGACAGCAATTTGAACTTTATCCAGCATGCTTTCAAGTGACTTTTCTAAGCCATTTAGGCCTGAGTTTATTCTATAAGTAGCATTAATAGAACTTGCTTTAAAATTTTTGTGTTTGATGAACTTAATTTTATCTAAGTCCTCATTAGAGATTATTGGATTCTGTATAATTAGTTTTTTTGCATGCTTTGAAGATATTTTAAAAATATTTTCGTCACTTCCGATTCCAATTGACGTATCTGTAACTATTTCCTCTCTGATACCGTCCAACGGTGGATTTGTAACTTGAGCAAAGAGTTGTTTAAAATAATTAAATAATAGTTGAGGTTTTTCTGAAAAAACAGCCAAGGGTGTGTCAGTTCCCATAGAGCCTATAGATTCTTTTCCTTTTAAACTCATTGGAACAATTAATGTTTTAATATCTTCTTCGGTATATCCAAAAAGTTTGAGTCTCTTAAAGTAATCTAATACTTCAATTTCGGTTTTATTTCCTGTGTAAGGAACATCTCTTAAATGTAAAGTGTTTTTCTTAATCCATTCACCATATGGATATTTAGAAGCTATTCTTTCTTTTACTTCTGAGTCTTCAACAATGCGTCCTTCTTCCATATCAACAAGAAACATTCTACCAGGTTCAAGTCTACCATGTCTTAATATGTTTTCTGGTTCTATATCAATTACACCAGTTTCAGACGACATAACTACATACCCATCTTTCGTTACAGAATATCTTGAAGGTCTGAGACCGTTTCGATCAAGTAAAGCACCTATATATTTTCCATCAGTGAATGGGACTGACGCTGGGCCATCCCATGGTTCCATGATGCAACTGTTATATCTGTAAAAGTTCTTTTTTTTGATGTCCATCGATTGATGTTTTTCCCAAGCTTCAGGAACTAACATCATCATAACTTCTGGAAGAGAACGACCTGTATGAAGAAGAAGCTCAACTACCATATCCATTGCAGCAGAATCAGATTTTCCAGGTAAGATAATTGGAGATAAGTATTGCATATTATCACCAATATTTTTATCAAAAAATAGCTCCTCTCTCGCTTTCATTCTCATTACATTTCCCTTGTAAGTATTAATTTCTCCGTTGTGACACATATAGCGGAATGGCTGCGCAAGATCCCAAGTTGGGAACGTGTTAGTGGAGAATCTTTGATGAACTAATGCTAATCTTGTTACAACTCTTTTATCTTTTAAATCAAGATAAAAATTTTGTATGTCTTGAGGTAACAGAAGCCCTTTATAAATTAGAGTTCTTGTTGAGAAACTTGGTAAATAAAAGTATTGACTTTGTGACATTTTACTTTTATAGATTATATTTTCAGCTCTTTTTCTTGCTACAAAAGCTCTAGTATTTAGTTTATCTTCTTCAATTACCTCTCTTGAAGGTTTAACAAAAATTTGTTTTATATACGGTAAAGTTGTTTTTGCTATATCACCTACAACATCTTCGTTTACTGGAACATCTCTCCATCCAATAATTGAAAGTTTTTGCCTCTTCAATTCGTTTTCAAAAATCTCAATACAAAAATTCCTTTGATTCATTTTTCTTGGGAGGAAGACCATACCCAATGCATAAGTTTGGGGTTTTGGAATTTTAAAAGGACAATCATCTTTTAAAAAATGATGAGGAATATCAATGAGAATACCTGCTCCATCACCAGTTTTACCATCAGCACTAACGGCACCTCTGTGTTCTAGCTTATCGAGGATATCAAGAGCTTTATGAATTATTGAGTTGGTTCTTTTGCCCTTAAGACTGCATATGAAACCAGCACCACAATTATCATGCTCGAATTCAGGGTTGTATAAGCCTTGTTTTTTCGGTAACATAATTCCAAATATAATCTTAAGTTAGAAGATTCAAAATTTAAATCAGATTGTTTATCCGAAATTAGTTTATTGTGAATTAAAACATCAAATAACTATAATAATTGCAAAATAATAAATCAAAATTTATCAATTTTATATAACGATAAAATTTTTAAAATAGTTGATTGACTTTTTTATATTTGTTGTGTTATGATTGAGACTTTAATTCTTGTTGTTTTTTTTATTGGCTACCTTTCAATTGCGTTTGAACACCAACTCAAAATAGATAAGTTAATACCTGCTCTTGTGATGATGGCATTAATGTGGGGTTTAATCTCCTTTTTTGACTTAACTGTTTATGAAGTAGATACAAAAAACAAAATCCTAACACCTGAAAAGTTAAAATATTCTTTAAATTATTTCCTTGGACACACTTCTGAAATACTAGTTTTTTTAATTGGTGCAATGACAATAGTCGAAATGGTAGATTATTTTAACGGGTTTAATGGTATTAAAAAACTCATTTCAACAAAAAATAAAGTAAAAATTCTTTGGATAATATGTTTTTTAGCATTTTTTCTATCTGCAATAATAGACAACCTTACTGCAACTATTGTATTAATTACGATTCTCCAAAAACTTATAAATGATAAAAACTTAAAACTGTGGTACGCTGGAATGATTATCGTTGCCGCAAATGCTGGTGGAGCTTGGTCACCGATTGGTGATATCACAACTACTATGTTATGGATTGGTGAAAAAGTTAACATTGGACCTTTAGTCATGTACTTGCTTATTCCATCACTAGTATGTATGATTTTACCAACGTACATAGCATCAAGTTACAAAGTTTTTAAAGGTGAGATATCTTCAAAACCTAAGAGTGAAAAAGAAAATATTTTTGGGGATAAAATTCTTATCATTGGACTTCTTTCTATTGTATTCGTTCCAATTTTTAAACTAATTACCGGGCTACCACCATTTGTGGGAATGATGTTTTCACTTGCGATAGTTGCTACAATTTCTGAAGTCTACAGAAATATTTTAAAAAATTCTCCTAATGATGTTGAGGAAGAGTTATACTCTCATAGTCCTATACATCACGCATTAACAAAAATTGAAATGCCTAGCATTCTTTTCTTTCTTGGTATTCTGATGGCTGTCGGTGCCTTAGAAGCATTGGGAATTGTTTTTAATACTGGAGAATGGTTGGTTAATACTTTTGAAGGTTCTGGCTTTACCATTTTTAAGGGATTGGATATTGTAGTCTTTATACTAGGTTTTCTTTCTGCAGCAATTGATAATGTTCCGCTTGTTGCCGCTTCTATGGGAATGTTTGGTCAAGGAGTTGATGATCCGCTTTGGCATGGAATTGCTTATGCTGCAGGAACTGGAGGTAGTATGGTAATTATTGGATCTGCTGCTGGAGTTGTTGCTATGGGAATGGAAAAAATAAACTTTATTTGGTATTTAAAAAAAATAGCTTTTTTGGCTTTGGTAGGTTATTTAGCAGGTTTTATTGTTTTTATTTTATTAAGAGACTTTGTCCTTTAAAAATTATCAGCAAACCATTGATTGGTTATTTCTCAATCTCCCGATGTACCATCGCGATGGACCGCCAGTTTTAAAACTCAATTTAGATTCTATAACTTTTATTGCAAATCATTTTGGTAACCCTCAAAATAACTTTAAATCAATTCATATTGCCGGAACTAATGGAAAAGGCTCATCCGCAAATATGATTGCATCTGTACTAAAGGAATCAAATTATAATGTCGGTTTGTATACATCTCCCCACTTAATAGATTTCAGAGAGCGAATAAAAATTAATGGAAAAAAAATTTCAAAATCTTATATCACCAAATTTGTTAATGAAAATTTTCTTTTTTTAAAAAAAAATAAATTTTCTTTTTTTGAAATTACATTTGCTTTGGCAATCAGTTTTTTTTCACGAAAGGAAGTTGATTATGCTGTAATAGAAACCGGGCTAGGAGGAAGATTGGATGCCACAAATATTATAAAACCAATTGTGAGTTTAATTACAAATGTGGGGTTAGATCATCAACAATTCTTAGGGAATTCTTTAGAACAAATAGCTTACGAAAAAGCCGGTATAATTAAAAAAAACACGCCAATTGTAATTAGCGAATACAACAAAAAAACCTATCCAGTCTTTAAAAAAATTGCTGAAAAAAATAGAGCTAAATTATTTTTAGCAAAAAAATCTAATTTCAGTACAGACTTAGACGGTGACTATCAATCACTAAATATTGATGGAGTTGTTAAAACAATAGAAATTATTAATAAAGAAATAATTAACAATGGTAAATTAAAAAAAGGGCTATTAAACGTTAAAAAAAATATGGGATTTCGAGCTAGATGGGATGTTTTAGGCAGTAATCCTCTTGTAATTGCAGATGCAGCTCACAACTTTAATGCTGTTCTATTGGTATTGAATCAACTAAAAAAAAATTCAAAAAAAGTTCATTTTGTTTTTGGCCTATCCAACGATAAAAAAATTGAAAGTTTTACAAAAATTTTACCATCTGAATTTTATTATTACTTGTGCTCAGCTAATGTTCCAAGGTCAATGAATGTTGCTGAACTTGACAAAGTTTTTTTTAAAAGAAAATATTTGAAATATGAGTGTCACAAAAGTGTTAAAAATGCTTGTCTGAGTGCTTTAAAAAATTCAGAAAAAAATGATATCATATTTATATGTGGCAGTATATTTATAGTTGGAGAGGTTCTCAAACATAAAATTTTCTGATATTATTTTAAAATCGCATTTTTATATATTTGCAAACTTTCGGGCGCGTAGCTCAGTTGGTTCAGAGCACTTGGTTTACACCCAAGGGGTCAGGGGTTCGAATCCCTTCGCGCCCACTTATTTTAGAAGACTAAAATGCTGACGAAAATATATTATTCATAAATTCTTCTTGCTCATTTGCTAAATCTTTATCCACTAGTATTCTGCCACTGTGTTCATCTGTTATAATCTTTTTTCTTGATGCAATTTCTAGTTGAATTTGTGGAGGGATTGTAAAAAATGAACCTGCAGAAGCTCCTCTATCTACTGATACAATAGCTAAACCATTCTTTACTGATTTTCTGATTCTTTTATATGCAGATACTAACCTTTCGTCAGCTTTTATAGCAAATTCATTGGATTTTTTTATCAATATATCTTCTTCTTTTTGTGTCTCAGCCATAATTGAATCAAGTTCACTTTTTTTATGTTCTAAGTGATTCTTTCTTTCTTCAATTTTTGCCGAAGTATCATTTATCGATTCATTTTTTTGTTCGATAAGTTCACCAAGTTGTTTAATTTGTTTTTCAGCAAGTTCAATTTCAAGTTCTTGGAACTCAATTTCCTTATTGAGAGATTCATATGCCCTATTATTTCGAACGTTTTTTTGTTGGTCATTATATTTCTTTATTAAATCATTGGCAACATCGATGCTGTGTTTTTTATTTTTTATTTCATCACTAAAAGCTTCAACTTCAATGTTAATATTACTTAACCTTTTTTCTAAACCAGCAATTTCAGCATCAAGGTCTTCAACTTCAAGCGGGAGTTCACCTCTGACATTTTTTATTTCATCAATTCTGGTATCAATTAACTGTAGATTGTACAGTGCTCTTAATTTTTCTTCTATTGTTGATTCTTTAGATTTTGGCATAATTAAAAATATTCTACTGGGTTTGTATCAATTTTTGATGAAATGAATGCAAAATTAGGAAATTTTTCTTTAAGAAAATTTTCGATAATCTTTTTTGTAAATTGCTCACTTTCATAATGGCCGACATCTAAAATTAAAAACTTATTATCAGCCTTAAAAAAGTCATGATATTTTAGGTCTGCAGTAATATATGCATCTATTTTTTTATTTATGACTTCACCTATTGCAAAGCTTCCAGAACCACCTAAAACCGCAACTTTTTTAATTTTCCTTCCTGTTATTTTATTATGTCTTATTACTTTAGAATTTAGTGTTCTTTTTGTCAATTTTAAAAATTCAATTTCACCAATAGGATTTTCAAGATAACCCACACAACCTAATCCAACAGAGCTGTCAATATTTTCTATATTAAAAATTTCATAAGCTGGTGTTTCAAATGGATGTGTTTTATGCAAGGAGCTTAATACTTTTTTTTTCAAGTTTTTTGCAAAAACTACTTGTAATTTTGATTCATCTTCTAAATTTCTTTTTCCTACGGTTCCTTTAAATGGGTTACTCTTTTTGTTAGGTTTAAAACCACCTTTTCCAGTTGAAATGAAGCTGCATTCGCTATAATTGCCAATATTACCTGCTCCTGCTTCATACAGTGATTTTTCAACAATAGACAAATGGGAGTTTGGCACGTATGTGTTTAACTTTAATATTGTATTTTTTTTTGGAATTAATACTTTTCTGTTTTTTAATCCTAGCTCATCTGCAAGAGATTTATTAACACCATTAATATTATTGTCAAGTGAGGTATGTATTGCATAAATATTAATATCATTTTTTAAAGCTTTTGTAACAGTTCTACCTACATAAGTATTTGTATTTATTTTTTTTAGTCCAGAATATATTATCGGGTGAAAGCAAATTATTAATTCACATTTTAATTTAATTGCTTCGTCAACAACACTTTCAATACAATCATGAGAGATTAAAACTTTAGATATATTATTTTTCTTATTTCCAACAAGAAGACCAACATTATCAAAATCTTCTGCAAATTCCAAAGGGCACCATTGTTCTATAACATTTGTAATATCACTAACTACCATATTATTCAAATATAAAAGTTCTAAATTTGTTTTTATGGTTTTATTTAAAAAAGCATTATTTCCATTAAAAATTGCTTACAATTCGGTTATAAGACTTCGTCAATTAGCATACAAATATTCAATAATCAAATCACACAAATTCTCATTTCCGATAATAGTAGTTGGGAATTTATCAACGGGTGGTACAGGAAAAACACCAATGATTGATTATCTGTTGCAAAAATTTACGAATAAAACAACATTAGCTGTTTTGAGTAGGGGCTATGGAAGAAAATCCTCTGGATTTTTCAAGTTATCTAAATTTTCAACCGCTTCTAATGTTGGAGATGAGCCGTTGATGCTTTTTAAAAAACACCCAAATACAATTATTACCGTTGGTGAAAACCGATTTAAAGCGATAAAAAAAATAGTTGAGAATTATCCAAAAGTTAAATCAATAATTTTAGATGATGGAATGCAACACTTAAAAGTAATATCATCCTTTAAAATTTTATTGACAACATTTGATAAACCGTGGTTTAAGGATGAATTATTACCTGTTGGTAATCTTAGAGCAAATAAATCTCAATCTAAACATGCTGATGTGGTAGTGGTTACTAAATGTCCACATAATATAGATTTAAAAACTAAAATTTTATATAAAAAAAAATTATCAATAAACAAAAATCAAAAACTTTTTTTTACAACTATTTCATATAATGATTATGTGCTTGGAGAAACAAAAATTAATGTAGCTGAGTTTTTAAAAAATGAATTTATTTTGGTGACTGGAATAGCAAATTCAAAAAATCTGGTTAATTATTTAAAATCTAAAAATGCAAAATTCAATCATTATCAATTTAAAGACCATCATAATTACACAAAAAATCAAATTGATAAGTTCGTTAAGTCAAATAAAAATATTTTGACAACAGAAAAAGATTATGTCAAGCTTGCAACTTTTAAAATTCAAAGGTTGTTTAGTATTGGAATTGAAATAAAATTTGTTGAGGGAGAAAAATTTTTTATTAAAATATTGAACAAGCAATTAAAAATTAATTGACATGTTTATGAGCCTTATAGGAGGAACGTACTAAGGCACCACTTTCAACATGACGAAAACCCATCTCATATCCAATATTTTCATACTTTTTAAATTTTTCTGGATTGATAAATTCAACAACAGGTAGGTGATTTTTTGTTGGTTGCAAATATTGTCCCAATGTGATTATATCAACATCAATCTTTCTGAGGTCTTTCATAGATTCAATAATTTCAAATTCATTTTCACCCAATCCAAGCATGATTCCAGATTTGGTTCTTTTAATCCCATTAGATTTTAAGTATTTGAGAACTTGAATACTTCTATCATATTTTGCTTGTATTCTTACTTGACTCGTTAGTCTTCTTACAGTTTCAATATTGTGGGATACTACTTCAGGACTAACATCAATAATTCTTTCTAAATATTTTTCATTTCCCTGAAAATCTGGAATTAGTGTTTCAAGAGTGGTATTTGGATTCATCCTTCTAATTGCTTGAACTGTTTCAGACCAAATGATACTGCCTTGATCAGGTAAGTCATCTCTATCAACAGAAGTTATAACAGCATGTTTTATTCCCATAATTTTTATCGAGCGGGCAACTTTTTCTGGTTCGGCCCAATCTACAGTATCAGGTCTTCCTGTTAATACCCCACAAAACCCACAAGATCTAGTACAGATATTTCCAAGAATCATAAATGTTGCTGTACCCTCAGTCCAACATTCTCCCATATTAGGACAACCACCCGAACTACATATTGTATGTAATTCGTATTTGTCTACTAAGTTTCTTAATTCCTTATATTTTTCGCCATTAGGAAGTTTTACCTTAAGCCACTTAGGCTTAGATACTGATTTATTTTTCTCTAAGGTAACAACTTGAGACATACAGCAATTTTTTATGCTAATTTACAAACATCTTATTTATAAAAAAAGAGTTAATATATACGTAAAGCTAAAAGCTAACAGAAAAATAATTGACAAAAAACTCCAAATTCTGATAATTTTTTTTGGTCTGTATTTTTTTGGCATGTTTTTTTTTGTTACCAATATAAAATTTAAGATTGCGTATAAAGGTGCAGTTATAAATGAAAGTATTGTTGCTATTTTTATTAAAAAACCCATTTCAGTTGAAAAAAATAAAAAAATTAAGCAGGTACCTAATGTTAAAATAATTAGCCAAAAGTTTTGATTTCTACCAAACTGAAAATTTAATATTTTACTTGTTAAAGACATTGTTCTTGGTGATGCATCTAAAGTAGCAATTGTTGTACTCAGCATGGTAAAAAAAGCCCCAAAAGCGATTACATAAAACCATTTTTCACCTATAGATGAAGTGTACAAGTTAATGAGTTGAGCTGCAAAAACAGAACCGCTTGAAGATAGATTTGTTCCAGAGTTATATAATACAGTAGCCCCAAGAGATATAAAAACCAGTCCCATTATAAGAGTTAATAAATATCCAATATTAAAATCGAAGCGAAAGTTATCAAAGGTTAGTTCTGGATTTATTTTTTTTTTCTCTAGTGACCAAAGTGAATGCCATATTGAAATGTCGAGGGGTCCAGGCATCCATCCCATAAATGAAACAAGAAAAATTAATTCAAGATTATTTACAGGAAAAACTTGGTTTAGATTAAATTCTGTAGCATTATTTAATGAAACAAATGCAGTGATTATAGTACAAATACATAATGCAAAAACAAAAAGTTTAATAGTTTTATCTAAAAAATCAAATTTTCCGATAATTATTATGGTAAAACACAATAATGCAATACCAATTGAGACTAGAAGGTTTGATTCAAACCCAAATATTTTTGTAGCAATGCCTGCACTTACTGAAGTTACAGCTGCTTGTATAGTAAACATTGTCAACACATTTAAAATGAAATAAACAATTAAAATACCTTTACCAATTTCCTTATATCCTTCTAATAAGCTTTTTCCTGTAGAAAGAGTATATCTTGGGGCAAATTCAAAAAAAGGATACTTAATTAAATTAATAATTATTAATGCCCAAACAAGTCCAAAGCCAAAATCACCTCCTGCTTTAGTTGATAGTACCAAATGAGAAACTCCAATAGCAGCCCCAGCAAAAAGTAAACCTGGGCCAAGCTTTTTAATTGAATTTATCATATTATTGAAGCTTTTCGTTTAATAACTTTTTTGCTCTCATCAACTTTACTTTAATTGTACTTTCATTTGATTTAAGTTTCTTTGATATTTGTTTAATACTTAATTGTTGAAGGTATCTCAACTGAATTACTTCCCTATATTTTGGTTTTAATAATCCAATTTTATTTATTAAAGTTTCAAGACTTTGTTTGCCAATTAAATCTCCTTCTGGATCAGGAGAATTATCAGCCACATATTTTGTTATTAAGTCATGACTTGAATTGAAAGTTGAGTTTATTTTTTTTTCTCTTGTTGTATCTATGTATAAATTTTTTGCTATCGTTATTAGCCATGTATTAAATGCATATTTTTCATTGTAAGTAGATATTTTTTCAAAACTCTTTCCAAAACATTTGATTGTTAGTTCCTCTGAAATATCTTCATTTTTTGAAAATTTAAGCATTATTGAATAAACTTCATCCCAGTAATGTTCCAATAAAAAGCGAAATGAATGTTGATTTCCATTTTTCGCCATTTTGATTTGGGCTATAATTTCATCTTTAAAATTCAATTTAATTTCGCATTTGAAACATCACACTTGGTATTTTTTTCTGGTATTTTACCACAAAGACTACATGGTTCACCATCCTTGTTTAAAAATGGGTTTTGACTTGCACATGTTCCAGAGAATTTACCATTTTTTTTTGAAATAATTTTTATACTTATTCCAACAATTGAAATGGCAATTAAAAATAGTGTAATTAAAAAGAGAAGCATTTAATAAAAATATATAAAATCTAATTAATTAGGTTTACTTCTTCCTCAAGCTGAATTTTAAATTTATTAAAAACCTCTTTCTTAATTTCTTTTGCATAATTCCAAAGTTCCGCTCCGTTAGCATTTCCATAGTTTACTAGTACAAGTGATTGATTACTATGCATACCTACGTTTTTAATTCTTTTTCCTTTAAATCCACATCTTTCAATTAACCATGCAGCTGAAATTTTTACTTTTTCGCCATTTAATGGAAAAACTGGAATATCAGGATAATTTTTAATAAGTTTTTCAATAACCTTCAAATTTATAATTGGATTTTTGAAAAAACTTCCAGCATTTCCAATTTCTTTATGGTTAGGTAATTTTTTGGATCTTATTTTTACGATAGCGTCAGAAACGTCTTTGATACTAGGACTTAAAATTTTCATTTGTTGAAGTGTCTCATTTATTTCGCCATAATTTGTATTTATTTTATGATTTTTTTTTGTTAATCTTAAAGTAACATTAGTGATGATAAATTCTCCTTTGTACTCATTTTTGAAAATTGAATCACGATAGGAAAACTTACAATCAGATGCGTTAAAATTGACTTTAGAACCATTTTTTATTTCAATGCATTCTAATTCATGAAAAACATCACAAATTTCAGTACCATATGCACCAATATTTTGAATAGGACTAGCTCCAACCAAGCCAGGAATTAAACTAAGATTTTCAATTCCCCCATAATTTTTTGAAATACACCATAATACTAAATGATGCCAATTTACCCCAGCACCAACAGAGACATATATAGCGTTGTCGTTTTCATTAACTATTTTAATACCACCAATGGAGTTTTTAATTACTGGACCTGTTATTTTATTTAAAAAAAGAATATTAGTTCCACCACCTAAAACAAAAAATTCTCTAAATTTTTTTTTAAGTATCAAATTTTTTAACTCAAAAAAACTAAAAACCTCTTTGAAGTAGGGAGTTCTACATTCAACACCAAATGAATTGAATTTTTTTAAAGAGAACAATTTCTAAATATCTTCTTTTATTTCCTTAATACTTTCTGAATCTAAAACTTCCCCAGTAATTTTCAAAATCACAGTCTCATTAGCCGCATTCGAATTGACGATAATAGTTTTATTAATTATTCCAATTCTTTCTGTATCATAATTAACTTTTATTAAATCAGATACTCCTGGTGCAATTAATGAATCTGGTTTTTTTGGAATTGTGCATCCACATGAAGACCTGACTTTATTTATTTTCAAGTCTCTGTCTCCAGTGTTGGTGAATTTAAAATCTACAGTTCCGTTGTCGCCTTGTAAAATTTTACCATAATTAATTGTAAGCGAATCGAAAGTTATATAAGCAGAATTTTGGCCTAGAGAGTAAACACTGCAAATAAGAAAAAAAAGAAATAAAATATTTTTATTCATAATTATTTATAACTAATAATCAAATCATAAATTTAACATCTTTTAATTTAAATTCGATGTTTAAATTTGTGTTGAAATAAATTTTTATGATATCCTCCAAATATATACCATCTAAAATAGAAGAAAAATGGTACAGGTATTGGATTCAAAATAATTTTTTTAAGTCCATTCCAGATAAAAGAAAAGCATATACAATAGTTATTCCACCCCCCAACGTTACTGGAATATTACACATAGGACATATGATGAATAATACTATTCAAGATGTATTAATTCGAAAAGCAAGAATGAATGGTTACAATGCATGTTGGGTTCCGGGGACTGATCATGCATCGATAGCAACTGAAGCAAAAGTAGTTTCATACTTAAAAGAAAAAGGAATTAGTAAGAATGAACTAAGTAGAAATGAATTTTTAGAACATGCATGGAAATGGACGAATAAACATGGTGGGATAATTATTGATCAACTTAAAAAATTAGGTTGTTCTTGCGACTGGGATAGAACAAAGTTTACTTTAGATAAGCAAATGTCAGAATCAGTTACAAAAGTTTTTGTTGATTTATATGAAGAAGGTCTAATATATAAGGGTCACAGAATGGTAAATTGGGATCCAGACGCTCAAACTACTTTATCTGACGAAGAGATTTTTTTTGAAGAAAGTAAAGGAAAATTATATCATATTTCTTATAAAATTTGTGAATCTGAAGAAAATATAATTATAGCTACAACTAGACCAGAAACAATTTTTGGGGATACAGCAATTGCTGTTAATCCAAATGATAATAGATATTCAAATTTAATTGGAAAAAGAGCAATTGTACCAATAGTCAATAGAACTATACCAATAATAGCAGATGAATACGTTAGTATGGAACTTGGTACAGGTTGTTTGAAAGTAACTCCTGCCCACGATGAAAATGATTATAAATTAGCTCAGAAACATAACTTAAATTTTATAGATATTTTTAATTCTGATGGAACTTTAAATAATCATGGTCTATCATATGAAGGACTAGACAGATTTGATGTCAGAAATAAATTAGTTACTGAATTTAAAAAACTGGATATTTTATTGGAAACTAAAGAGCATCGTCACAAGCTTTCAAAATCTGAAAGGACAAATTCAATAATTGAACCTAGATTTTCGGAACAATGGTTCTTAAAAATGGATAAAATTTCAAATTCTGCATTCAAATCCATTAGTAACAATGATATTAAATTATTCCCTAAGAAGTTTATTAATTTTTATAATCATTGGCTTGAAAATATTAGAGATTGGAATATTTCTAGACAATTGTGGTGGGGTCACCAAATACCAGTATACTATTACGGTAAAGATAAAAAAGAATTTGTTGTTGCAGAAAATAAACAGATGGCTTTAAAAAAAGCTATTTTAAATTCTGGAAATAAAAATTTGAAGATTGAAGAATTAAAGCAGGATGATGATGTTTTAGACACATGGTTTTCATCATGGATTTGGCCTATTTCTGTTTTTAATGGAATATTAGAACCAAACAATGAGGATATTAAATATTATTATCCTACCAATGACTTGGTGACGGGACCTGATATTCTATTTTTTTGGGTAGCAAGAATGATAATGTCAGGGTATCATCTAAAAAATCAAAAACCATTTTCAAATGTGTATTTGACTGGACTGATAAGAGACAGCCAGGGTCGTAAAATGTCTAAACAGCTAGGAAATTCACCTGATGCTGTTCAATTAATGGTAAAGTATGGTTCTGACGCGGTTAGAGTCGGTTTACTTTTGTGTGCACCTGCAGGGAATGACTTGCTATATGATGAAAACTTATGTAAACAGGGTAAAAATTTTGCAAACAAAATATGGAATTCTTATCGTTTAATTGAAAGTTGGAAGCCAGATAATAAACTTTCAATGGAACCTTCATCTAAAATTGCAATTGATTGGTATGAATCTAAATACAATAAAACTTTATCAAAAATTAATGATGAATTTAAAAAATTTAGAATTTCTCATGCTTTAATGGAAATATATAAATTAATCTGGGACGATTTTTGTTCTTGGTTCCTAGAAATTATAAAACCAGAAAAAGGCAAAATTGACAATTATACTTACAAAAAAGTTAAATATTTTTTTGAACGTAATTTAAAAATATTACATCCGTTTATGCCATTTATCTCGGAAGAAATTTGGCATTTATTGGAAAAAAGAAATATCAATGAATCATTAATAATTTCATCTTGGCCAAAAGTAAATGATTTTGATAAATTGATTCTTGAAAAATTTGAATACTCAAAAGAATTGATTTCTCAAATTCGTTCGGCTCGAAAAAACAATTCAATTTCTTTTAAAGATTCAATAAAATTAATTTGTAGTAACCAAATAGATAAAGAGTTAAGGCCAATTGTCGAAAAAATGGGTAATGTAAATGATTGGACTTTTGAAGTAAACGATGCTCAAATAATTTCATTTAGAGTTTTAGAAAATGAGTATTCAATCCCAGTAAAAAATTCAAATTTTGAAGAAGAAGTTGTTAAAATTACTAAAGAGTTACACTACCTTGAAGGACTTCTTAATTTAATTGACAAGAAACTTTCTAATCAAAAATTCATTAACAATGCACCAAAAAGTGTAATTGAAAAAGAGAAGAAAAAAGCGTTTGACACAAAACTTAAAATAGAAAATTTATCTAAAAGTCTCAAAAATCTTAAATTAAAATTAAGTAAATAAAGTAATTCCTCCTTTAACTTTTTGACCATTTTTAATTTTCAACTTTGTATCTGGCGGTAAAAAAATATCTACTCTAGAACCAAATTTAATAAAACCAGCATCTTCTCCTTGAACTGCTGTTTGATTTTCAATTGCATAATTTACTATCCTTCTAGCTACAGTTCCTGCTATTTGTCTATACATTACCTTGCCTAAAAATTGATTTTCAATTACTATTGTAGTTCGTTCATTTAATTTTGATGACTTTGGATGCCATGCAACCAGATATTTTCCGGGGTGATATTTACTGTAAATTATTTTTCCTGAAACCGGGAAACGAGTTACATGTACATTAATAGGTGACATAAAAATTGAAATTTGAAGTCTTTTATCATTAAAATATTCATCTTCATAAATTTCTGAAATTGATACAATTTTTCCGTCCACAGGAGAAACCAATAAATCTTTTTTTCCTAAAACTGGTCTATTTGGATTTCTAAAGAATTGAAGTACAAGAATCAATATAATTAGTATTACTACTTGTAATGCAGTTTTTAAATTTTTTGATTCAATTAAATATTCAGACAAAACCCCAAATATTACTGTTATAAAAAAACTAATTATTATGATGTTGAAACCTTCTTTATGAAACATAATCAAATAATAAGGTAAACAAAACAAAGCCTGTTATTGAAAAAATAGTACTGTCAATTCTATCGTAAATACCGCCATGACCTGGCAAAATAGAGCCACTATCTTTCACACCAAAATCTCTTTTAAATTTGGATTGAATTAAATCTCCAAAAGTAGCCATAATTAGTGTCGAAAAAATTATTACAGCAATTTTATAAGACTCAAATGTTGAGTAGTTTAAACCAACCAGGATCATTAATATTAGCGTTACTAGACCACCGAAAATTGCACCTTCAAATGTTTTATTTGGAGATATCCTTTTGTGTAATGGTTTCTTTCCCAAAACAGTTCCAAAAAAATATGAAAAGGTGTCATTAAACCAAATCACACAAAAAAAGAAAATAAGAAATTTTGAATTTATATTGTTAAGTATTAACAAATTTATAAAGGGTAAAACTAAATTAAATAGGCAAAAAGAATGTAGTTTAAAACTTGAATTTAAATCAAAATTTTTATTTAGCATTAGAATAATGTAAATGATATTAAAAATTATTATGTAGACAGAAAAACTAGAAATTTCTAAATAATTAACTACCTGAAAATCAATTATTATATATAAAAATAAAAGTAAAAAAATTTGAAGTAATATGTGTTTTTTTGAAACCCTAGATATTTCAAATAAAGAAATAGAAATAAATAAAAGAAATATTAAACCAAAAAATTTAAACTCAATAGATAAAAAAATCAGAGCAACATAAATAATTGATGATAGGGTTCTGGCTTTTAAGTCTTTCAAAAGTCTTCAATTAATATTAAGTATACATATTTTAAACTTTTGTTTTTATAGCTCATGTAATCCTCCTCTCCATATTCTTCTTTTTTAAACTGTTTGATAGATGTTATACTTGAAGGTATTTTTTTTGGATATTTTTTTTTGATTATTTTAAGAGCATCTGATATTGTTTTAGAAAACTGCTTTGTTCCAGCAAAAACAACAAGTGTCTCGGGTAAATCCGAGATTTTATTTTTACCAAATTGCTTATTACAAACAACAATACTACCGTCGTGTGAAACTAAGGCTTCGCAACTACATAGCATCAATTTTGCATTCATATTAGTTTTAGTAATTACTAATTCAGACTCAAATTTTTCTGAAAGATTTTTTTCCAAACAAAACAACTCGGTAACATCAGATTTTAATTCTGATATTATTGAATTAAAAGTTTGTTTTACTTCATCAATATTTAAACAGTAAATAAATTTTCCACCACGTTCAGTAAACTTTTGAGCAAAAGTATTTTCTATTGGTACTTCAATTGAGGGCATGTGTGGGCCTCTGACATTACTTTCTTCATTAATTCTTTCGGATTTTTTTTTTGAAAAAATTGACCAAAGTTTATTCACCACAAATGATTAATACATCAAATTTAGTAAATAGAAAAAAAAATTAAATAAGTATTCAATTAAATTATCAAAAGTTTTTTGACTTTAGTAAATTATTGGCTATCTAATTTTTCTTTAAACGGTCTAGTACCAAAAATTCTCTCTAAGTCATCTTTAAAAATCACTTCTTTGTCTAGTAAATAATCTGCAAGTTCAGTTAATTTCTTTTTGTGTTTTTTTAAAATTTGAATCGCTCTTTTGTATTGTTTTTCAACAATCGTTGAAATTTCAAGGTCAATCAGTTTTGCAGTTTCTTCAGAATATGGCTTATTAAATCCATACTCGGATTCGTTTGATTTATAGTAAGTAATATTTCCTATTTTTTCATTTAATCCATATACAGTAACCATAGCCTTTGCTTGTTGTGTGACTTTCACTAAATCACTTAAAGCACCGGTTGAAATTTTCTTAAAAATTATTTCTTCTGCAGCTCTTCCTCCAAGTGTTGCACACATTTCGTCAAGCATTTGTTCGGTTCTAACAATTTGTCTTTCCTCAGGTAAATACCACGCAGCACCTAGAGATTGTCCGCGAGGAACAATAGTTACTTTAACAAGAGGAGCAGCATGCTCTAACATCCAACTCACTGTAGCATGTCCAGCCTCATGAAATGCGATTGTTTTCTTTTCATCAGGAGTTATAATTTTTGATTTTTTTTCCAATCCACCAACAATTCTATCCACCGCATCAAGAAAGTCCTGGCGATCTACCTTTTTTTTATTTTTTCTTGCAGCAATTAGAGCAGATTCATTACAAACATTGGCTATGTCGGCTCCAGAAAAGCCAGGGGTTTGTTTGGAAAGAAAATCTACATCTAATTTTGGGTCGGATTTCAGTGGTTTAAGATGGACTTCAAAAATCTCTTTTCTTTCTCTTAAATCTGGTAAATCAATATAAATTTGCCTATCAAACCTTCCAGCTCTCATGAGTGCTTTGTCCAATACGTCTGCTCTGTTTGTTGCAGCAATAACAATAACATTTGTATCTGTTCCAAAACCATCCATTTCTGTTAGAAGTTGATTTAATGTATTTTCTCTTTCATCGTTTGAGCCTGTGATATTATTTTTTCCTCTTGCTCTTCCAATAGCATCTATTTCGTCAATAAAAATTATTGAAGGAGATTTATCTTTAGCTTGCTTAAATAAATCTCTTACCCTTGAAGCTCCAACACCAACAAACATCTCTACAAAATCAGATCCAGAAAGTGAAAAAAAAGGAACTTTAGCTTCCCCCGCAACAGCTTTGGCAAGTAAGGTTTTACCTGTGCCTGGTGGACCAACCAGTAATGCGCCTTTAGGAATTTTACCACCTAGTTTAGTATATTTTAATGGATTTTTTAAAAAATCTACAATTTCTTGAACTTCTTCTTTAGCGCCCTCAAGACCTGCCACATCCTTAAAGTTAATTTTAACATCTGAATTTTGATCAAATAGCTTAGCTTTTGATTTTCCAATATTAAAAATCTGTGCTCCACCTCCACCAGCTCCTCCGGCGGACATTCTTCTCATAATAAAAATCCAAACAGCAATAATAATTATAAGTGGCAAAAAACTTTGTAAAATATCAAGCCATTTACTCTCAATTGTTTTAAACTCATAGCTAAAAATGATTCCTTCGTTCGTTGCTGCTTCTAGTTTTTTTTGAAATAATTCTAAATTACCAATTTCAAACTCGTAGTGAGGTCCTTTTGAATTGCTTCTGCCAAAAAAATCTGGCTTATTGATTTCATTATGTTTAGGAGACAAAAAAGCTTCATTAGTAAGTGTTACTTGAGCTTTGTTTTTATTGATCACTACTATTCTACTTACATCTCCATTATTCAAAAATTTTTCAAATGTTGATGGATTTATTTGATTATTTGATGGATTGTTACTTCCTACTCCAATAAAATTAACAGCAATGAAAAATACTATTAGTGCACCGTAAATCCAATAATTGTTAAATGCAGGTTTATTATTTGGTTTTTTTTCTTTTTTTATCATTTTTATTTTTTTTCTTCAATTAATATTTGTTTGGCATCTCCCCATAATGATTCAAGATCATAAAAAATTCTTGTTTCTTTTTTAAAAATATGAACGGCAATATCTACATAATCTATTAATATCCAATCACATCTTTCTTCACCTTCTACATGCCACGGATTTTCATTGGTTTCTTTCCAAACATGTTTTTGTATCGAATTTGAGATTGATTTTACATGAGTATTTGAATTTCCTGAACAAATAATAAAATATTTACAAACACTATTATCAATTTTTCTTAAATCAATTATATTGATTTTTTCACCTTTTAGATTGTCAATACCTTCAATGATATTTGTAATTAGTGTGTCGGTACTTAATAATTTTGTATTTTCTAACATAAGTTGTAAAAATAATAATACAAACTTTATAACAAATGAAAATAATCAAAATTGATGCCATTGATTCAACTAATATTTTTTTAAAAAAATTTGTAAAGGAAAACAATCAAATTTCAAGATTGGCAGTGCGTGCTGATTATCAAACAAAAGGTCAAGGAAGAATGAACTCAAAATGGCATTCCGAGAAGGGAATGAATCTAACCGGATCGATTTTTTTTGGTAAAATTAAAATTAATAATATTGATATTTTTGAAATTAATAAAATAGTTTGTTTAGCAGTCTTGCAGGTTTTAAAATATTATGAAATTCCTGAGTTAAAGATTAAGTGGCCAAACGACATTTTGTCAGAGAAAAAAAAAATTGCTGGTATTTTACTTGAACCAGTTATAAGAGGAAAGAATATTTTAGGCTTAATCATAGGAGTTGGTATTAATATCAATCAGAAAAACTTTGAAAAACTTCCATGCGCATCTTCAATGAGCTTGATAACAAAACAAAAATTTTCAATTGACGAAATTTTTAAAAAATTGATAACAATAATTGAAAAAAAAATTACACCCGTTAAGTTTGATAACACTAAATATTTAAAAAATTTATATGGATTTAATTCAGAAAAACATTTTTTTGATAAGTCAGGAAAGCATTTTTTTGGCTATGTTGTTGGAGTAACTAATGATGGAAAATTAATCATCCAAACAAGAGGGGAAAAAAAGATTTTCAATGAAAAAACAATTTTTTTTAAAGATTTTCAAAATTGCTTATAATTTCATCAAAAAAATTTTTAATTGGATTTTTTATCATCATAATCATTACAGAATTAAAAGTTCCCTTAAATATTAATTGTAAATCCGTTTGATTTTTAGAGGTTTCAGTAAAAAATGCTTCTAAAGTAAAATCAAATTTGCTTTCGAAAGAAGAATAGATAATTTTTTCATTATCAAAAATTTTTTCTACATCTAAAAAAATTTCAGGCATTCCACTTAATTTAAAACAGAATTTTTTTTGTGTTAAGATTTTAAATCTACAAGATTTAGGTAATAGTCTTTTAAAAATATTAACATTTTTAAATCTTGTAAAAATAATTTCAACAGGTATTTTTTTTGAGCCAATTCTACTTCTAATTTCCATTAATTAGCTTCTCTCCATTTTTGTGGATTAAGACGCCACTTAAAAATTTCTTCTTTCTGCTTTGTATCAATATAGTTGGTTGAAAGCGCAATTTTAATTAAGTCACTAAAATTTGAAAGTGAACAATAATTTAATCCTGATTTTGAAATATTTTTCTTTGCATCTTCTAATTCATATGAGAACAATGAAATTAATCCAATTACATTTACTTTTTCTTTTTTTAATGCATCTACAGCATTTAAGCTACTTTTTCCTGTGCTTATCAAATCTTCAATTACAATTGCTTTAATATTTTTTTTAATTAAACCTTCAATTTGATTTTTACGTCCGTGCTTTTTAGCTTGAGGCCTTACATAAACAAAAGGTAAATCTAATTTTTCAGCAATGAGCATCCCCATACCAATACCGCCTGTAGCGACTCCTGCCACTAGTTCAGTATCGTTATATTTTTCTTTTATTATTTCCACAAAACAATCGCAAACCAATTTTCTAATTTTAGGAAACGATAGAACAATTCTATTATCGCAATAAATTGGAGAATAAATTCCACTTGACCATTGAAACGGTTTTTCAGTTTCAAGCTTTATTGCTTTTATTTGTAGTAGATAATTAGCAATTTTTGAAGAAGTAGTAAGCTCAAGCGACATGAAACAAAAGTATAAAGTTTTTATAAATCATAAAGAGATAATTCTAACTACTAATTTGCCTATCAATGAAAAAAAAATATGTGTTGCAAATCTTAAAAAATCCTCACTCAAATTCATAATAAAGAAAATTAAATCTGATGAAATTAATAGACTTTATTTAATTGGCAAAAAAGAAAAAAAACTGCTTGAAAATTTCAAAAAAAAAATACCAACAGTTATTGCTGCTGGGGGATTAGTAATAAACGACAAAAATCATTTACTATTTATATTTAGAAAAAATAAATGGGACTTACCTAAAGGAAAGGTTGAACTTAATGAAACTCTAACAAAAGGTGCAAAGAGAGAAGTAAAAGAAGAAACTGGCGTAAAAAAAATAAGTGTTCAAAAAGAAATTGATTTAACGCTTCATATTTTCAAAAGAAATAAAATCTATCAGCTAAAACAGACGCATTGGTTTTTATTGAAATCTAAATTCTCAGGAAAATTAAAACCCGAAATTAGTGAGGGTATTTCAAAAGCAGAATGGAAAAATAAATTAGAAACAAAAAATGCTTTAAAAAAAACATTTCCAAGCATTAAGTATCTTTTTTCTAAAAACCAGTTGATCAAAACTTTATTTGATATGGAATAAATTTTGAATAGTCCCCATCATTAAGTATAATATCTCTAACAAGTGAACTGTTTATGTGAGAAGTTTTAGAAGAAGATAAAATAAATATTGTTTCGACATTGCTCATTTCTTTATTCATTGACGCTAATGAATTTTCAAAATTAAAATCTTCCGAATTTCTCAATCCTCTTAAAATAAATTTAATTCCATGGTCTTTGCACAAATCAGTCGTTAAACCACCATATGAACAAATTTTTATTTTTTTTTCCTTTTCGAAACAAGATTCGATGAATTCTAATCTTTTTTCAATTGAAAACATATATTTTTTTTGGTTATTGATTCCAACTGCTATAATTATTTCATCAAATAACTTTAATCCTTTTTTAATAATCTCGTAATGTCCATTTGTTATAGGGTCGAAAGATCCGGGAAAAATAGCTCTTTTCATTTTTTAAATATAAAGTTTTAAAGACTTATCACCATATCATGAATTATATCTTCGATTTTGATTCCAGCTGTCATTATTTGCTTTGGAAGAATACTTTCTTCGGTTAAGCCAGGAATACTGTTAATTTCAAGAAAATATGCTTTTTCATTTTTATAAATAAAGTCAGCTCTACACAAACCTTTCATTCTAAGTAATTGGTGAATTTTTAGGCATATTTTATCTAATTGTTTCTTTTTAAAATCATTAATTCTCGCAGGAGTTATTTCTTCGGACAGCCCATTGTATTTTGCGTCATAATCAAAAAATTCTTTTTTCGTAACAATTTCAGTAGGGGGTAAGACTAAGGTTTCATTTTTATAGTCAATCATACCAACAGAAATTTCTCTCCCATCTATATATTCTTCAATAATTAATTCATCATCATATTTAAAACAATTTTCAACTGATTTTTTCATTTCTGAAAAGAAATTAATTTTTTCAACACCATAACTACTTCCAGACTTATTAGCTTTTACAAAACATGGTAAGCCAACAAATTTTACTATTTTTTTTAAATCGTAAGATTGATTTCTTTTTATCAGAATGTTTTTAGAAGCTGTAATACCAAATTTCTTCAAGTAGCTCAATGTTTTAAATTTATCGTAAGTCATTTTTGCAACTTCTTGATTCACACCCGTAAAAGGGATGTTTAATTTTTTAAGTTTTAATTGTAATTCTCCATTTTCACCTGGAGAACCATGAATGGAGTTAAAAATAACATCAAATTCAATTCTCTTCTTTTTATAAAGAAATGTAAAGCTATCTAGGTCGAGTTTAATTTTCTCATCTTTATATTCGACAATCCAATTTTCTTTTGTCACAATTATTTTTGAAATTTCAAAACTGGCTTTTGAAAGTAACTTTATAACGTTTTCACCACTTTTTATTGAAATATCATGCTCTGAAGTATATCCTCCCATTGCCACACCTATATGCTTTTTCATAATACAAATATCATTATTTTTGGCTTGGAATGAAGAAAATAAAAAGGTTTGTTAGGTTTATATTCACGTATACTTTTATCTACAACATGTTCTTAGTATTCATTACAATCTCTTTGCTATCCATGTTATTATTTTTTGGTTTAAATTTTCACACAAGAAATGGAAAAACAATTGAAGTTCCAGACATTACAAAAAAATCAATTGCTGAGGCACAATTAATATTAAATCAAAAAAAACTAAGATATAACGTAGTTGACTCAACAAGATTTGATCCTGCTTACTTACCTTTTTCGGTTTTAACTCAAGAACCTGAGGCTGGAGATGAAGTAAAAAAAAATCGAACCATATATATAACATTAAATCCCGCAAATTATAATCAAGTAAGAATACCAGATGTCATTCAAACTACTAGACGTTCAGCTGAATCTGTTTTAATTGCTTTAGGCTTTCAAATTGGGGAAATCACATACATAAACAATATAGGTAAAGACATGGTACTTCAAATCAGATACAATAATTCTCCAATCTCATCTGGAGAGAAGCTTCCAAAAACATCAAGAATTGATTTAGTACTAGGAAATGGTAAATCTGAAAAAAAAGTGTTGTGATGTCAGAAGAATTACATGAGCACTATGCTTTTATAGTAGATAAAGGTCAGGCCCCATTGAGAATTGATAAGTTTCTAATAAATAGAATTGAAAATGCTACTAGAAATAAAATACAGCAAGCTGCAAGTTTTGGCTCAATCATTGTCAATGGATGTTCAGTAAAATCAAATTATAGAGTTAAGCCTGATGATAAGATATCAGTAATGTTATCATATCCACCTCATGATAATCTTTTAATACCTGAAGAGATTAAACTTGATATTGTATTTGAGGACGAAGAGGTTTTGATAATAAATAAGCCTGCTGGTTTAGTTGTTCACCCTGGTCATGGTAATTACTCAGGAACACTTTTAAATGGCATTTTATTTTATTTGGATAAGCTTCCAAAAAACCGCAACAACAGGCCTGGTCTAGTGCATAGAATCGATAAAGACACTTCTGGACTATTGGTTATTGCAAAAACTGAAACATCAATGATAAATCTTTCAACTCAGTTTCACGACAAAATATCGCAAAGAACTTATACAGCCCTAGTGTGGGGAGATTTAAAAAGTGAATCTGGAACAATCAATGAGTTTATAGGTAGAGACAGAAAAAATAGAATGTTGATGACTGTCTTTCCAGACAAAGAATTTGGAAAATATGCAGTTACTCATTATAAAGTCTTGGAAAGATTTGGTTATGTGACTTTAATTAGTTGTACGCTTGAAACAGGAAGAACACATCAAATACGTGCTCACATGAAGTATATTGGACATACATTATTTAATGATGTAAGATACGGGGGAGACAAAATTTTAAAGGGAACTACTTTCAACAAGTATAAACAATTTGTTGAAAATTGCTTCAAGACACTTCCAAGACAGGCATTACACGCAAAAACTTTAGGTTTTATTCATCCTAAATCAAATAAAAAAATTTATTTCAATAGCGATATACCAAATGATTTTTTAGAACTCATTGAAAAGTGGAGGGCTTATTCCAAACATCAAATTCTACATAAATAATAAAAATTCATTTGTATTTTTGTTTAAAATTGTAAAATGAAAATTTTAATATCACCTGCAAAATCGTTAGACTATGAATCAAAGGTTCCTACCGAACAACATAGTAATCCGTTCTTTTTAGATAAAGCAGTAAAATTGAACAAATCTCTAAGACAAAAAAATCCTTTTGAATTACAAGAATTAATGGGAATTTCAGAAAAATTAGCCAATATTAATTGGAGTAGAAACCAATCATTTTGTACACCTTTTAATAAATCCAACTCAAGGCAGGCAGTTTTTGCATTTAATGGAGATGTATATTCGGGACTTGACGCATATAATATTAAAGATTATGGACAAGATAAATTAAGAATTTTATCAGGACTCTATGGAATTTTAAAACCACTTGATTTAATTCAACCATACAGACTAGAGATGGGTACTAAATTTGGTATTGAAGGTCATAAGACACTTTATTCATTTTGGAAGGATGACTTAACAAAATTTCTAAAAACTGAACTTATTGATTCCGAAATTGTTGTTAACCTTGCAAGTAAGGAATATTCTGATGCAATTAATTTCAATTTACTTGAATCAAATGTTATTACTCCAATTTTTAAAGACTTTAAAAATGGAAAATATAAAATTATTTCATTCTACGCTAAAAAGGCAAGAGGTTTAATGTCAAAGTATCTGATTGAAAACAAATCTAATTCATTAAATGATATTTTAGCTTTTAATGCTTCGGGATACTCGTACAGCGAATCAGAAACATTTGATTCAAATCAACCGGTATTTGTTAGGTGAGTTTAATAATTAGTTTTTAATTATCTGTTTCTTCTTCAATAACAGATTGATTGTATTGATTAAGGTTAATTATTTTCCCATCCTGAACAAAAAACCAAACATTTGCATTAAACTTTCCATCGTTTTCACCGTCCTCGTATGAAACATTATATAATGCATTTACATATTCACCACCAATATCTGGTGCAATATCAACAGAAAAGGCATACGTAAGGTCCCATTTCATAGTTGCATTACTTGCGATTAAAATTGAATCCCTTCGTTTGTTTAGTTCTATAAATTGTGATAAATCATTTTTTTCACCAGACCCATAGGTAAATGAGGCAGAATCGGCAAAAATAGTTGAATATTCATCATAATTTTTTGTAGCAGACAATGAATCAAATTTCTTTACCACATCAATTGCATCCTCTGTACCCAAAAAGTATTTATATTCATTACCATCTAAGCCAGTAACAAAACCAACAGAACGTTCAGTATTTTGGCAGGATATAAGAAATAGTGAAAATAGTATGTAAACAGTTAATTTTTTCATAAAAAAGTAAATTTAAATTGAATAACATAAAATTAACTTAAAAAATTAGTTTTTAATTTTTTTTATGAAATTTTTTATGGAATCTATATCATTATCCTCAATATATTTAATAAAAGCTGAGCCTATTATAGCCCCATCTGAAAAACTTATTGCTGATTTGTAGGTTTTAGAATTACTAATTCCAAATCCTACCATAAGTTTGTTGTTCAAATTTAATTTTGAAATTCGTTTAAAATATTCTTCTTGCAAATTAGAAAATTCATTTTGAGCTCCAGTTGTTGCGGCGCTACTAACCATATAAATGAATCCTTTAGACACTTTGTCAATAAATTTTATTCTTTTTTCGGATGTTTGAGGTGTAATTAAAAACATATTTAAAATTTGATATTTTTCAAATAAAGCAGAGTATTTTTCTTTAAATATTTCTGCAGGAAGGTCGGGAATAATTAAACCATCAATTCCAACTTCATTGCATTTTCTACAAAATTCTTCAACACCAAATTGTAATATAGGATTAAAATACCCCATGATTATTAAAGGAATTTCAATGCTATCTCTAATTTTAATCAGTTGGTTAAAAAGATAGCTGGTTGTCATACCATTATTTAATGCGGTTGCTGAACTTTTCTGAATAGTAGGACCATCTGCTAGTGGATCAGAAAAAGGAAGACCAATTTCAACCATGTCAACTCCTGAGCTTTGAAGATTGTGGATTATATCAACAGTGTCGTCAACATTTGGGAAGCCCGCCGTAAAATAAATTGAAAGTAATTTCTTTTTTCCTTTAAATGATTTAATAATTCTATTCATTAGAGTTTAAAATAGTCTATGTATGTGTCTAAATCTTTATCTCCTCGACCTGAGCAATTAAATAGTAAAACATCTTCTTTTTCAAACTTTCTTACATCAAGAATTGAAAATGCATGAGCAGTCTCAATAGCTGGAATGATGCCTTCCATCTGAGAAAGAGCTAATCCCCAATTCATTGCCTCCTTATCTTGAACCGAAATAAATTCAGCTCTACCTGAATCAAAAAGATGTGCATGCATTGGGCCTACACCAGGATAATCTAGTCCAGCAGAAATTGAGTAGGGTTCGGTTATTTGACCATCTTGAGTTTGCATGAGTAGAGTCTTACTTCCGTGAATTATTCCTATTTTACCTAAAACTGATGTTGCAGCACTTTTTCCAGTTTTAATACCTTGTCCAGCAGCTTCAACTGCGATAATATTTACTCTTGGATCATCTAAATAGTGATAATATATACCTGCAGCATTACTACCTCCTCCAACGCATGCAATGACATGATCGGGATATTCTCTGCCCTCAAATTCTTTAAGTTGATATCTACATTCTTCACTAATTACAGATTGAAATCTTGCAACCATATCTGGATAAGGATGTGGTCCCACTACAGAACCAATAATATAATGTGTATCTACTGGGTTATTAATCCAATCCCTAATTGCTTCATTAGTCGCATCTTTTAATGTTTTGCTTCCAGAAATAGCTGGTCTAACAGTTGCTCCTAGCATTTTCATCCTTGCAACATTGGGTGATTGACGTTTTATGTCTAACTCGCCCATATATATGACACAATTTATGCCCGCTAATGCACATACTGTTGCAGTAGCAACTCCGTGCTGACCAGCACCTGTTTCAGCAATTATTCTCGTTTTACCTAATCTTTTCGCTAGAAGAATTTGACCTATAGTATTATTAATTTTATGTGCTCCAGTATGGCACAAATCCTCTCTTTTTAAATATATTTTGGTTTGATATTTTTCTGACATTCTTTTTGCATAGTAAAGTGGTGTTGGTCGCCCAACATAATCCTTTAGTAGTTGTTCGAATTCTCTTTTAAAATTTATTTCTGAAGTCAATTTTATATAGTTTTCCTCCAACTCTTTAATGTTTGGATATAGCATTTCAGGAATAAATGCACCACCAAATTCTCCATAAAAACCTTTTTTATCAACGTTGTATGATTGTGAAATTTTCATAACTCTAATTTTTCTTTAAACAATTTTATTAATTCTGTATTTTTTTCTCCTGGGGAATTTTCAAATTTACTGTTAATGTCTACAGCATGGACAGGTAAATTACTTTTTATAAGTTCTTTGACTTGAAATATATCATTTATTCCTATACCACCGCTTATAAAAAAAGGTTTCTCCAATTTATAATTTTTTAATAAAGACCAGTCAAATTTTTTACCATTTCCACCTGGCAGTACTCCTTTTGAGTCAAATAAAAAATAATCACAAACATCTTCATAACCCTCAAGTTTCGAAAAACAAAACTTTTCATATATGTTAAATGCTTTAATAATTAAAGATGAACCTTTCAAGCTGTGGCAATAATCTATTGATTCATTACCATGCAGTTGAACTAAATCAAAATTATTTTTTTTTATTGAATATTTTATTTCACTAATTGGTGAGTCAACAAAAACACCAACTTTTTTTATTGAATCTGAAATTTTTGGAGTATTACTACTAAACCTTGAGGACTTTTGCCACTTAATGAATCCAACATAGTCGATACCTATATCTACCAGATTTGAAACATTTTCAGAAAATTTCATACCACAAACTTTAATTTTCATTTTTTAATCTTTGAATAAATTTATGTGCAGTAAGTTCTGGATTTAAACTTTTCATGAAATGCTCCCCAATCAAAAAACCATTATAGCCAATGTTTTGCAACTTTTTGATTGAGCTAATATTTGATATTCCACTCTCAGATATTTTACAAATATTTTTTGGAATATAATTTGAAATTTTAATACTGTTTTCAATTGAAACAGAAAAATCATTTAAATTTCTGTTATTAACTCCGATAATACTTACATTCTTTGCTGGTATTTTGTCTAATTCCTCAGCCGTATGAATTTCTAGTAATACTTCAAGGTCGAGATCATTTGCAATTTTAGAAAATGATTTTAATTCATCTTTTTTCAAACACGAAGCAATTAGTAAAATTGCATCAGAACCAATTGCTTTTGACTCATATATTTGAAATATATCAACTATGAATTCTTT
>PKDV01000088.1 GCA_002862715.1 Flavobacteriaceae bacterium
CTGTTGGTTTTTATGTCGACAAAATCAAATATGGTAGTAAGCTTAGTAGAGATGAAATAGCAAGATATCGGGTAGCAAAGGATGAGTATATTCCTTTGTGTACAAAAACTAAATAGAATCATATTTAAAATTGCTAGATTTAACAATTTTAAAGTTTTTATTTTCAGAAATAATCCACATTGCATCAACATTCTCTAAAGTACTTACTAATTTTTCACCCTCATTTAATGGCATAGCCATTAATGCGGTCGCATATGCATCTGCTAACATTGATGATTCCGCAACTACAGTCGCGCTTAATATATTACTTTTAACAGGCAGACCATTTAAAGGGTTGATTGTATGGACATATTTTTCTCCAGAATTTTTATCAATTTTGTATTTTCTGTAATTTCCAGAAGTAGCCATTCCCTTACCCCTGATTTGAATTGATGATATAAAATCTATTGACTGTTTTTGAAGAGGTTTATCGATGCCAATTGTCCACATAGTACCCCTTAAAGGATTTATTCCCTCTGCAAATACTTCTCCTCCAATTTCAACCAGAAAGTTTTTATAACCTAATTCTCTTAACTCTTTCGATATTATATCGACTGCATATCCTTTAGCAATTGCATTAAAATCAATATATGTTCTCTTATCGTCTTTTTTAATTGTGTTGTTGTTACTTATTTTGATTTTTGAAAAACCAGTAAATTCGAGTAGGCTGTCAATTACCTTCGCATTCAAGCTATTAATTGGCTCTGAGGGTCCAAACCCATAAGCATTAACCAATGAACCAACAGTTGGATCAAAATAGCCATTCGATTGCTGCCAAACTAACTTTGAGGCATTGAAAACATTTTCAAAATCTGTATCGATTTCAACTTGATTACCAATATTGATATTACTTATGATAGAATTTTCAACATAGGTGGACATAGATTTATTAATCCTTAGAACAATAGATTCAACCAATTGCTTTATTTGTAATTCATTATCGCTTTGTAAAATTATTGAATACGTAGTTCCAAAAGCAAAACCATTGTATGATTTGAGCTCTGAAACTTTATTGCATGAATTAATTAAAAAAATAATTACAAGAATTCTAGCCACCAAAGTCATCAAATCTTACATTCTCAGGAGGGACACCAAAATCTTCAGCCATCTTTTCTACAGCTTGATTCATTAAAGGAGGACCACAAAAATACACTTCAATATCTTCAGGTGATTCATGGAAATTTAAATAATTATCAATAGCTACTTGATGAACAAAACCTATAAAGCCATCTCCCTCACCATCCAAACTCTCTCTAACCTTCCAATTATCTTCCTCTAGTGGTTCTGATAGAGCGACATAAAATTTAAAATTCTTGAAATCTTTCTCCAAAGATTTAAAATGATCTAAATAAAACAATTCACGTTTTGAACGACCACCATACCAAAAAGTTACTTTTCTCCCCGTTTTTAATGTTCTAAATAGATGATATAAATGAGAACGCATTGGAGCCATTCCTGCACCACCACCAACATATAGCATTTCTGCATCAGAATGATTAATGAAAAATTCTCCATATGGTCCAGAAATTGTGACTGTATCACCAGGTTTTTTTGAAAAAATATACGACGAAGCAATTCCAGGGTTCACATCAGCCCACCCACCTTTTTTTGAATCATAAGGAGGTGTTGCAATACGTACATTCAACATAATTTCTTTTCCTTCAGCAGGAAATGAAGCCATTGAATAAGCACGTTCAACTGAATCACTATTTTTCATTTTTAAATCCCACAACTTAAACTTATCCCATTCTAATTTAAACTTTTCAATGTCATCAGGGTGTTCATCAGGGTGAGCAGAAATATCAATATTTTTGTAGTCAACCTCACATTTTGGAATCTCAATTTGAATATAACCTCCAGCTTCATATTTCATTTCCTCAGGAATTTCAATCACAAATTCCTTTATAAATGAGGCAACATTCCAGTTTCTTAAAACTTTCGCCTCATATTTTTTTATACCAAAAACTTCCTCGGGTACCTCAATTACCATATCATCCTTGACCTTTACTTGGCATCCCAATCTCCAACCATCAGCAATTTCTTTTCTTGAGAAATGTGGGACTTCAGTTGGTAAAATCTCCCCACCTCCCTCTTTTATAATACACTTACACTGAATACAAGTACCACCTCCTCCACATGCAGATGGAAGAAAAATCTTGTTATCTCCAAGAGTAGATAAAAGGGTACCACCAGAGGATACTTCAACGTCCTTCTCTCCGTTAATTAGAAGTTTTACTGGCCCAGAAGGTAATAATCTTGCTTTGACTCCTAGAAGCATTCCAACCAATAAAAAAATAATCGTTAAAAAAACTGCTATACTTGTAAATACAACTGTAAAATCCATATCTATAATTTAATTCCCATAAAACTCATGAAACCTATCGCCATAAGTCCAGTGATAATAAAGGTTATACCCAAACCTCTGAGCGGAGCTGGTACATTAGAGTAAGATATTTTTTCTCTAATTGCAGCAATTGCGACAATTGCAAGAAACCAACCCACTCCAGATCCAAAACCATAGACACCAGCTTCGGTAATGTTAGTAATATCTTTAATTTTTATAAAAAGTGAACCACCCAATATAGCACAATTAACAGCTATAAGTGGTAGAAAAATTCCTAACGAGCCGTATAAGGACGGAGAAAATTTTTCCATAATCATTTCCACTAATTGAACCATAGAAGCAATTACAGCAATAAACATAATTAGGCTCAAAAAATTTAAATCAAGTTGGGCAAATTGAGTACCAGCCCAACTTAAGGCACCTGGCTTTAAAATATATTCGTAAAGTAGGAAATTGATAGGAACGGTAACTGTAAGAACAAATGTAACAGCTAAGCCCATACCAATTCCGTTTTTCAATGTTTTTGAAATTGCTAGGTAAGAGCACATCCCTAGAAAATAAGCGAAAACCATATTTTCTATGAAAATGCTTTTGACAAAAAGATTAATTAAGTCCATTATTAATTTTTTTCAATTAGTTTTCTATTTCTAGCTCTTTGAGCCCAAATAATGAGGCCTAAAGTTATTAAAGCCATTGGAGACAGCAACATAAATCCATTATTCAGATAACCAAATTCGTCATAAATAAATTGTGGAATAACTTGAATGTCAAATAGCTTTCCAGATCCTAAAAGTTCTCTGAAAAATGCAACAGCTATTAACATGAAACCATAGCCAAAAGCATTACCGACTCCGTCCAAGAATGATTTCCAAACCCCATTTCCTAAAGCAAATGCTTCTAGCCTACCCATTACTATGCAATTAGTAACTATTAGACCAATAAAAATTGAAAGCTGCTTGCTAACATCATAGGCGTAAGCCCTCAACACTTCATCCACAAGAGCAACCAAAGATGAGATAACAACAAGAAAAACAATAATTCTAATTCGATTAGGAATTAAATTTCTAAGCAAAGAAATAATTACGTTACTACAAGCCATAACAAAAATTACAGACATTGTCATTACAACTGCAGGTTCTAACTGCACTGTTATTGCAAGTGCAGAACAAATGCCTAAAACTTGTACAGTTATTGGGTTATTGTCATCCAAAGGGTCGCTAAGAAGTTTTCTATTTTTTTTGGAAAATAGCGGTTCTTTTTCTTTAGAAATAAAAAGAATTGAAGTATTTTTTTTGGGACTTTCTTTAGACATTATTCAATATTTTTAAAATCAGATAATTAAGTTTATTTTCATATATGAAATGTAATTTTCTAATCTTTCATAAATCATGTCGGTAACACCATCTCCAGTAATTGTTGAACCTGAGATTGCATCTACTTCGTGATCATTTTTATCTTTATTTTTTGGATCATTATTACCCTTGAGAACAGTTATACCAACGAACTCACCATAGGAATTAAAAATTTTTTCATCAACAAAACTGTTTTTAAACCAGTCTTTTGTAATCTCTGCACCTAAACCTGCCGTCTCACCCTTGTGGTCAAACGACACCCCTTTGACAGTGTTAAAATCACTTTGAAAAGAAATATATCCCCAAATTGCATCCCACAAACCAAAGCCCCGCAGTTCAACAATGTAAAATTTTTCATCATCAATCTCTGCAACGTAGAGTGGGAAATTTTGTAAGTTCTTTTCTTTTTTAATTTCTTTTACTAAATCAATATCCTCAAAGGGGTTTAATGCTGAATTTACTGAACCATCTGACTTTACAGCAAGTTGTTGCGTAATAATTCTATCATAGTATTTCTGAGCATCTTCTCTTGAAACATCAACACCAACAGTAGATAAAATATTTTTCATTTTTTCATTTCTAATATTTTCATTTTGTAAGTCCTTTAGAGAACTTGATGTAAAAGCCAGTACTGAAGCAACTATAACTACCATAACTGCAGCAAAACCAAAAGTATATATGTTTGAATCTCTATTCATTAAACAGGTTTAATGTTTGAAATCATTCTCTTTTTTCTTCTTTTAATATTGCTTTCTACAACATAATGATCAATTGTCGGAGCAAATACATTCATTAATAAAATTGCTAACATAACTCCCTCTGGGTATGCAGGATTGAAAACTCTAATTAATATGCACAAAATTCCGATTAGGATTCCATAAATCCATTTACCTTTGAGAGTTTGAGCAGCAGATACTGGATCTGTGGCCATAAAAACTATCCCAAAAGCAAAACCTCCCACTATAAGTTGGTTATACCAAGGAAACGACATTAACGCGTTTGCTCCCCATAAATTAAAAAGGAAGGCAGTAACAGCAGCACCTAAAATACTACCAACCATAATTCTCCAACTAGCGACTCCTGTTATTAGTAATATTAAAGCTCCAATTAACACCCAAAAAGTTGAAGTTTCAGCGATAGAACCTGGTATTGAGCCCATGAACATTTGACTAAACATATATTCTGTATTATTTCCAGATGCTAAACTTCCCAATATCGTTTCACCTGATATTGCATCAACGTTTGATGCCTCAGAAACCCAAACTTTATTTCCGGACATATAAGTTGGATAAGCAAAAAATGCAAAAGCACGTGCTGTTAAAGCTGGATTTAAAATATTCATACCTGTTCCACCAAAAGCTTCTTTTGCAACTAATACGGCAAAAGCTACTGAGAGGCCAACCATCCAAAGTGGGATATCAACTGGCATAATCATCGGTACTAAAAGTCCAGTAACTAAGAAACCTTCATTAACTTCATGCCCACGATACACTGCAAAAGCAAATTCAATAATTAGACCCACAGCGTAGGAAACAATAATCATCGGAATAATTTTTTCTGACCCGTGAAGGAAACATTCAAAAAAAGATGGTTGTATACCGGTTTGAATAAAATATTGGTAACCCGTATTATAAATACCATAAATCAAAACAGGTATTAAAGCAATAATAACAGTTACCATTGTTCTCTTCATGTCCACAGCATCTCTAATGTGAGCACCCTTTTTAGTAGTGTGATTTGGAACAAATAAAAAAGTATCAAAAGCATTTATCGCGGGCGCAAAACGCTCGAACTTCTCACCCTTTTCAAAGGGTCTTTTAATAGTGTCTAATATTTTTCTTACCATATAAAAAATTTAACCTACCTCATTAATCATTAAATCCAATGCATCTCTTATTATTTCTTGTGCTTCAATTTTCGAAGAACTAGTGTAATCAATCAATGCAAAATCTTCTGGTGCAACTTCATATATACCTAAAGCCTCCATCTTGTCAATATTTTGTGCCATGCATTCCTTTAATAATTGCATTGGGAGAATATCCATTGGCATGACTTTCTCCATCTCACCTGTAACAACCAATGCACGTTCCTCCCCATTCATGTTTGTATCAAGTGAATAGGTTTTTTTTGGCATTAACCATGACAAAGATGTCCTCGACATACTAAAAATATTAGATCCAGTGAAAGGTAGCCAACCAAACATCCTGTAATAATTGCCTTCTTTAATTAATGAAATTGTATCATTATAAAACCCAATATTCTCGTCAATACCAACTGTATTTCCAGTTAATACATTTCCATTTATTATTCTCACAGGTGAATTAGAATTAACACCAACTTGTTCGACAAGTGGCTTGATTGCAGAACCAATGGTAACTTCAAAATAACTTGGAAATTTTACAGCGGGTCCAACCACTGCTATTGTTCTGCGTGGGTTAAATTCACCATTTTTGAAAAAACTTCCAATGAGAGCAACATCCTGTGGGTTTATAACCCAAACTATATCACCTTTATTGATAGGGTCAATGTGATGAATTTGAACTCCAACATTGCCTGCGGGGTGTTTTCCATTGATTTTGTGTAATTCAACTCCTTCAATTTTGTTCAAAAAAGATTTTTCAAGATGAGAAACGCACAGATTAATTTTTTTAGTAAGTTTTTTTAAGACTTCAATACCTAGCTTGAAGTCATTTTCTTTACCCTGAAGTGAAAAATTTACATCGGCTCCCAGTGGTGCAGTTGATAATGCGGAAATAAAAATGGACTTGGGATATAAATTTGGATCTGCTACAATATCATATGGTCTTTGCTTAATAAAAGGCCAACAACCAGATGAAAATAATAGTTTTTTTATATCGTTAGGTGTAATTTTGGAAAATGAAGGTATTTTGTGCTTGAGAGCTGACTTTTTTTTATTTCCAATTATCTCAATTGATAAAATTTTTCTTCTAGCACCTCTGATTATATTACTAATCCTTCCACTTGATGGTGAAACAAACATAATCTCAGGGTTAGATTTTGAATAAAATAAAGGCTGGCCTAAGGATATTTCATCACCTTCTTTACACATCAGTTTTGGGGTAATCCCGTGAAAGTCTTTGGGATATATTGCAAAAGATTTTGAAGGAGTAAACGTATTTAGTTTTTTCTTTGCTTCTCCTCTTAGTGGTATATTTAAACCTTTTTTCAAGGTTATATCCATATACATGTTTTGTTAATTCTTTTAACAAATTTAAAGTACTGAACGATAAAAAAGAAGTTTTTGTATTTAAAAATTATGTAAAATAAAAAAGTAAATATGGTTTGTTTAACTTTGAAAAAGATACACTTAAATAAAATATCCCTCTTAACCTGTAAAAATTTAAAATCTTATTTCATATTGAAAATTTCTGTTAAACAAAAATTATTGTTCTTATTAATATTTTTTCAGTGTTTTTCTCAAAATTCAGAAAAATTTGAAAGACCAAGTAATATTAAGTCTGTAATTTTCTATGTAGATGATATACAAGCGTCTTTACCGATTTTAGAAATTAACCAAAAACTGACATTAAAATTTGATGATTTAAGAGCTAACGATGAGTTTTATTATTACACTGTGGAAAGGGCTGACGCCGAATGGAGAAAAAGCAGGCTTGTTAAAAGTGAATATATTGATGGTTATGATGATATAAGAATCAAGGATTTTGAATACTCATATAATACCATTCAAAATTATATAAATTACAGCTTAGAATTACCAAACTCGAATACCAAAATTACAAAAAGTGGAAACTATTTTTTAAAAATTTTGAATAGTAATCGAGAGACTGTATTAATTGAAAAATTTATAGTAATTGACAAAAAATCAGACTTTTCAGTAAAAATTAAAAGGACAAGGAACCTACAACTTATTGATACACACCACAGTGTTGAGTTTTCGTTCAACTATGCTAAATTAAAAATACAGAGACCTGAATCACAATTAAAATTTTATATAATTCAAAACAATATTTGGAAAACCATGACCAATGCAGGATATCCAACATTTAATAATTATAACAAACTTGATTTTCAATACGCTGATGATAGAGTTTTTGAGTCAGGCAACGAATATCATTTCATAGATATTCAAGATTATAGAATTCCTGGAGGTAATATTTATAAAATTTTTAAAGGCGAAACTTATTCAGCTGTAATCAATTACAATGTTTTAAGATTAAACCAAAATTATACTTACAATCCAGATATTAATGGTTCATATTTAGTAAATACGTTCAACGGAACTGATTCTAACACTGAAGCTGATTACATTGAAGTTTTATTTTTACTGGAAGGCAATGAATTAATTAACAAAAAAGAAATATTTATCGTTGGAGATTTTAATCAACATAAAAAAAGTAAATCAAATATGCTAAAATACAATCCGACAACTAATTTTTTCGAGGGTAAAATTCTTCTTAAGCAAGGAATTTATAATTACAAATACGTTTCCAACGAGCATGAAAACTCGATATCTGGTAGCTTTTGGCCGACTGAAAATAACTATAGCGTTATTGTTTATCTTAGGAGGCAAGGTGCAATTTGTGATGAGGTGATTGCCATGGGCTATGGTAATTCCAAACAAATTGGTATTTAGCTAAAATCATTACATTAGACTAAATTATTTTATAATTAATCTGTGATTTGATATGATTAATAGTTTTTTTAATGTTCCAAAACCCAAAAATGAGCCAGTTTTAAACTATAAAAAAAATAGTCCTGAGAGAAAATCTGTATTGAATGAATATGACAAACTATTTAATACAAAAATTGATATCCCATTATATATTGGAGATGATAAAATATTTTCAAAAAAAAGAAAAAAAATTTTTCCTCCTCATAACCACAAACATGAACTTGGATCTTACAGTATTGCTGAGAAATTGGATGTCAAAAATGCAATAAAAAGTTGCCTAAAGTCTAAAGAAAAATGGGAAAATTTGTCATTTGAAAATAGGTCCTCTATTTTTTTAAAAGCAGCTGATTTAATTTCTGGAAAGTATAGATTTAAAATTAATGCAGCAACAATGCTTGGACAATCTAAAAATATATATCAAGCTGAAATTGATGCTGCATGCGAATTTGCAGATTTTTTGCGTTTTAATGTTTTATTCGCGTCACAAATTTATTCGAACCAACCAATTCAAAGTAATGGAGTAATAAACAGGCTCGAATACCGAGCTCTTGAAGGCTTTATTTACTCGATTACTCCATTTAATTTTACTGCAATTGCTGGTAATTTGTGTGCTGCACCTGCTCTAATGGGTAATGTTGTTGTTTGGAAACCTAGCGATTATCAAATTTACTCAGCTAATGTAATAATGGAAATTTTTGAGGAAGCGGGTTTACCAAGCGGAGTTATTAATATGATATCTGGAGATCCAAATGAAATTTCTGAAATTGTTCTGTCTCATAAAATGTTTTCAGGACTTCATTTCACAGGTTCAACTGAAATTTTCAAAATTCTTTGGAAAAAAATTAGTAACAACCTAACGAAATACTTGAACTACCCCAGAATTGTTGGGGAGACTGGTGGTAAAGATTTTATTCTCGCACACAAGACAGCAAAAATTGATGAATTAGTTACTTCAATAATTAGAGGTGGTTTTGAATTTCAAGGACAAAAATGTTCAGCAGCTTCTAGAATTTATTTGCCAAAATCTATTTCTAAAAAAGTAATTGAAAAATTAAAAGATAAATTATCAGAGTTATCCATTGGTTCGCCAAATGACATGAACAACTTTATTACATCAGTTATTCATGAAAAATCTTTTGATAAAATTGTTGATTATATTGAAAATGCAAGAAAAGACAAAAATGCAAATATAATTTATGGTGGGACATATGATAAATCAATTGGTTACTTTATAAAACCAACTCTAATATTAACTGAAAATCCAAATTACATAACAATGCGTGAAGAAATTTTTGGTCCAGTCGTAAGCATTTTTGAGTATGAAGATGAAGATTTTAATAAAACCTTAGATCTAGTAAATAATACTTCAAAATATGGACTAACAGGTGCAATTTGTTCTCAAAATAGAAACATTATTAAACATGCTACAGAAATTTTAAAAAATGCAGCTGGCAATTTTTATATCAATGATAAACCTAGCGGTGCAGTTGTTGGTCAACAACCTTTTGGTGGAAGTCGGGCATCAGGTACAAATGACAAGGCAGGATCATATTTAAATTTACTCAGATGGGTTTCTCCAAGGTTAATTAAAGAAACCTTAAATCCACCTAGTAATTACAAATATCCTTGCATGGACTAGGAAATTGGAATAAAAATAATTTTTTTTGTTTTAAAAAATTCCTCAGAATAATCTGAAGATATTTCATAAATTTCAGCCTTACACAATCCCTCAAGCTCTTTTTTTAAATCACCACCTTTAAGTAAAATCAATCCATGTTTTTTATTTTTTGATTTTTTTATTTTATTATTAGCCCAACTAAGTAATGTTTTTGTATCAGCTACAGATCTGCAAATCAAATAATCATATTTTTTTTTAACAAATTCTAATCTTATAGATTTTGTAGTGATATTTTTTAAATTCAAACTTTTTATTACATCATTCACAACAAATATTTTCTTTTTTTTTGAATCAATTAATGTAAAATTCACGTGAGGAAATAATATAGCCAATGGTATTCCAGGAAAACCTCCACCAGTTCCAACATCAATTATATTTGTGTCATTTGAAAAATGTTTAAACTTTGCTATTGACATTGAGTGCAGTACATGTCTAACATAGAAGTTTTTAAAGTCATTTCTTGAAATGACGTTGATTTTATTATTCCAAAAAGCATAAATATCATAAAGAGATGTAAATTTTTCTCTTTGGATTTCCGTTAGGTTAGGGAAATATTTAAAGACTTCTTGAACCATTATACTTAACAAAAATAAGTAAGATGTTAATTAAATTTTTTATTCATTAATATTGAACAATTTATATTTATAAAAAATTTATAAATGAAAAAATCTTTATCAAATAGAATAAAAGAATTACCAGCATCTGCCACACTTGAAATGTCTGCAAAAGCAAGAGAACTAAAAAATAGTGGAATCGATATTATTGGGTTAAGTGTTGGGGAGCCTGATTTTGGAACTCCAAGTTTTATTAAAGATTCAGCCATAGATGCAGTTAATCAGGGATACAATTCTTACACCCCTGTAGATGGTTACTCAGAGTTAAAAGAATCAATCATTTTTAAATTTAAAAGAGATAATAATTTAGTTTATGAAAAAAATCAAATAGTTGTTTCAACTGGTGCTAAACAGTCAATTTATAATGTAATTCAGGTCCTTATCAATCCAGGAGATGATGTTATTATTTTCTCGCCATATTGGGTGAGTTACTCTGCTATGGTCACATTGGCTGGGGGGAATCCAATTGATTTGAAATCGGATATTAGCTCTGATTTTAAAGTTAGTCCCAAACAACTGGAGGAGGTTATAACTCCTAATACCAAACTAATCTTATTAAACTCACCGAATAACCCTAGCGGATCAATTTACTCTGAAAAAGAATTAAAAGATCTCTCAAATGTAATTTGTAAATATCCAAATACTTATGTAATGTCTGATGAGATTTATGAACATATCTATTACGATAATTATAAACCATTTAGCTTCGCGGGAATTGATAAAATGTATGACAAAACAATTACTGTCAATGGTTTATCCAAAGCATACGCTATGACAGGTTGGAGAGTTGGTTACATAGGTGCCCCAGAATGGATTGCTAAAGCATGTACCAAATTACAAGGTCAAACAACAAGTGGAACAAATTGTATAGCCCAAAGAGCGGCAATTACAGCCCTCAAATCACCACTAAGTAAAATTAAATATATGATTGATGAGTTTAATTTTAGAAGAAACAGAATCTTGGATTTAATAAAAGATATCGACGGTTTCAAAATAAATAGACCTAAGGGGGCTTTTTACGTTTTTCCTGACATTTCAATTTTTTTTGGCAAATCTATCAATGGTACGGAAATCAAAAATGCTACAGATTTTTCGCTATTTCTTCTTGAAAAAGCAAATGTTGCTACAGTAACTGGAGACGCATTCGGTTGCCCTAATAATATTAGAATTTCATATGCTGCTTCACTTGAAAAGATTGAGGACGCATTGAATAGAATAAAAAATGTTTTGAATTAGCTTTTACTCCAAAAATGTGGGGTGAACAAAATTAAAACTGTAAATAACTCTAATCTTCCAATCAACATCAAAATTGAACACCATATTTTAGAGCTTATTGATAAATTCGAAAATGTTTTTGAAGGGCCAACATCACCTAAACCTGGGCCAACATTTCCTAAAGAACTTGCTGCCCCTCCAATTGAAGTTGTAAAGTCTGAGCCCAATAAACTCAATACACCAGCACCAATAATGAATAGCAATAAATACATAATAAAAAAACCAAGGACTTTATAAACTATAGTTTGATCAATAGTACTATTATTAAACCTTACCATTAGAATAGCATTAGGGTGCAATGCTCTTTTGAACTCAAGAAATCCATTTTTAATTAATAACAAGTGACGCATGACCTTTACACCACCTGAAGTAGAGCCAGTGGAACCTCCTAAAAACATCAAACCAAAAAACAACATAGTTATAAATGGAGACCAAGACGTAAAATCAGCTGTAACTAATCCAGTAGTTGTTATAACTGCAACAATTTGAAATAAAGCATGCCTAAATGAATTTTCAAAATAACCAAAGGGAGTATTATCTGAAGCGGAATAATAACCATTATTTACTAGAGAAAAAAATACAATAATAGTAAACAGAAAAATAAATCCAGTATACCATCTAAATTCGGTATTAGAAAAAACACTTTTAAATTTTCCACATATAAAGTAATAAATTAAAACAAAATTGCTTCCTGCTAAAATCATAAAAAATATAGTTGTGTATTGTATGGATGGTATGTGATTCCAAAAAGCTAGACTTGAATTTTTGGTAGAAAATCCTCCAGAAGCCATGGTACTCATAGCATGATTTATAGCATCAAAAAATGGCATACCAAAAATGTAAAGTAAAATTGTGTTAAGAAAGGTTAGGATAACATAAATTAACCATAATCTTTTTGCTGTATCACTTATACGTGGGTGTAATTTATCAGAGGCTATTCCAGTAGCTTCAGCATTAAATAGTTGCATTCCACCAATCCCTAGCAGTGGGAGAATCGCAATTGCCAAAACAATAATTCCCATACCACCAATCCAATGAGTCAATGATCTCCATAGTACAATACTTTTTGGAAATGATTCAATGTCATTTATTACAGTTGCACCTGTTGCAGTGTAGCCAGACATAGTTTCAAAAAAAGCATCATAAAAAAAAGGTAACGACCCAGTGAATAAAAATGGTAACATGCCAAAAACTACCATCAAAAACCATCCAATTGAGACTATCAAAAATCCTTCTCTTTTTTTTATTCCTATTTTATGATTTTTAGTAAAATAAAAAAGAAAAAAACCACACGAAATATTTATCAAAGTTGATTTTAAAAATCCAGCAGTTGCTCCATCATCGAAAAAATAACTTGAAAAAGTTGCAATAGCCATAAATAGACCATTAAACAGAACTAAAATTCCTAAAAAACGAAATATAATTTTGAAGTTTATACCAAACATCTTAAAGAAAGAGTTGTTCAACTTTTCTGATAGCTTGTGGCTGAGAGCAAACCAATACCAAATCATCTTTTTGAATGATAAAGTTTCCTAGAGCAATTATTCCCTTACCATCTCTAATAACACCTCCTATAGTAGCTTTTTTTGGAAAACTTAGTTCTTTGATTTCCTTTCCAATAACCTTTGAGCCCTCGTGTACCTTAAATTCAACAATTTCCGCATCCATATTATTTAATTTTGCTAAATCTACTACCTCTCCCCTTCTAACGTATCTAAAGATTGTGTTAGCGGTAAGCATTTTTTTGTTGACTAAGCTGTCAACGCCAATTGATTTTGTTAAATCAAAATAATCCATGTTTTCAATTAAAGCAATAATTTTTGGTACATCTTTGGACTTAGCCATTAAACATGACATAATATTTGTTTCAGAATCATTCGTTACACCCAGAAAAGCATCCATTTTTTCGATATTTTCTTCGATTAAGAGTTCAACATTTCTTCCGTCACCGTGAATAACTAATGTCTCTGGTAATTTTTCAGCCATTTCGATAGCTTTTTCTTTATCGAACTCAATTAATTTAACATTAATACCTGAATTTGATAAAAATTCTGCTGTCTTAAATCCAACCCTCCCACCACCAAGAATCATTACATTTTTGATTTTATTTTTTACCTCCCCTGTTAAACTATAAAGTTCTGACACACCTTTTGGTAAAGTAGTAAAATAGACATGATCGCCTAACTCAAAGGTTGTATTTCCCCTTGGAATTAATGTATTCTCGGAATTTTTTCTTCTAATTGCTATCGGCATAAAATGAACTCCAGGAAAAACCTCGGCAGCTTCGCGAACGGATTTTCCAATGAAAGGTGCATTTTCTTCCAAGGTTGTTCCCATCATGGTTAGGGCTCCATTTTCAAATTCATGACTATTTTCAAATGCGGTTTGATTAATTAGTAACTGAATTTCTTCAGCAGCAAGTTCTTCAGGAGATACTAATTCATCAATTCCTAAAGATTTAAAATCAACATCATTTTTATACTTTTCAAATTCAATATCAGTCACTCTTGCGATTGTTTTTTTACAACCTAACTGTTTTGATAACAAACAACACATCAAATTTGTTGTTTCAGATGGAGTAACAGCAATAATCATATCAGATTTATCAATTTGAGCCTTTTTCAAAGTAGCTAGTGCTGAAGGATCGCCCTTAATTGCGCGAATATCCAAATGATTATCCGCATAATTTAGAGATTCTTTGTCATTGTCTATTAATGTTATGCTTTGCGATTCGAAAGAAAGTAGTTTTGCTAAATGAAAACCAATGTCACTGGCGCCTGCGATGGCAATATTCATCGATTTAATATTATTTTATGCAAATATAACAAGTTTAAATTCTGTGAAATTACATGATTATACTTTAAAATAGTAAACGTTTTTGAAGAAAAAACAATATTTACAATATTAATTTGTTATAGATGTTAGACATTGAATTATGAAATACTCACCAATATTAATTTTTTTTTTACTTCTGCAGACATTATATAATTTAAATGCACAAAACAAAAAACTAGAAAATTTGAGACTAGATGATTCCAAGAGTGTGAGATTTGGATATTATTTAGGAATTAATTTTTATAATTTAAAAAACAATTATTTTGAAACTAACAACAGTCAAACTTTTAATTTGGCTGTTAAAAGCAAGCCTGGATTTGATGTTGGTTTGATAGCTGATCTTCGTTTGAATAATTTTTTTAATATTAGATTTCATCCTGGTGTAGCATTTGTAGAAAGGGAAATAAAATTTCCATTTTCAGAAGAACAATTTTCAGAAGCTTTAATTAACCGTGTTGTTAAATCAAACTATATTAGATTTCCATTAGGATTAAAATTTAATACAAGAAGAATTGGAAATTTTAGACCTTTTATTATGGGTAGTTTTTCTAAAAACATTAATTTGTCAAGTAATGAAAAAAGTATTGAGGATAACACAAGCGGTACATTTAGAATGAAAAATAATGTTAATGGATGGGAGTTTTCAATTGGAACTGAAATTTATCTTCCATTTTTTAAATTTACGCCATCAGTTCATGGCTTTTTTGGATTAACCAACGAAATTTTAAAAGACAATGATGAAAACAGTCCATTCACTAGATACATTAAATCTATGAAAAGCAGGGGGTTTTTTTTAAGATTCACTTTTGAGTAGAATTGAGTCTTCTGTAAATTTCTGATACAATAATTGAAGTTGAAGATGCTACATTCAAACTCTCAACAACCGAAATTCCACTTGAGGGAATTTTAATTTTCAAGTCGATTAAATCTGAGATTTTTTTTGAAATACCATGACTTTCGTTACCAAAAACAAAAAAAACATTCTTAGGAATTTCTGTATTGTAAATATCTAGACCACTTGTATCAGCCCCAATAATACAATATTGATTCTGTTTAAAGTATTTATCCAAGTTAAGATAACTAACACAAACCTTACTGAGTGAGCCCATACTTGCTTGAACAACTTTTGGATTAAAACAATCAACTGTATCTTGAGAGCAAATTAAATGTTTAATTCCAAACCACTCACACACTCTGATAATTGTTCCTAAGTTACCAGGGTCATTAATACCATCTAGAGCTATATTTATTTTCTGTTTAACAAATTTTTTTGGTTTAGGTAACTCAAATGCAGCCCAAACCATGGAAGGAGAACTGTGATTACTTAATTTATTTAATTCTTTGGGGCTAATTAAACTAACGTTGAAAGGATAATTTTTTGTGTCAAGTGATGCAAAACAGTGAACCGGATTAATACCACTTTTAATAATCGTATCAATGCACCTTACACCCTCTGCTGAAAAAAGATTGTACTTTTCCCTATACTTTTTTAGATTTAATTTTCTAAGTTTTGCAAGAGTTTTTTTGCTAACCACCTATTTGATGTATTTTTGAGTTAATTGAAATACACTTGACAAAGATTACAACAAAAATAAAGTTAATTTTTTTTTCTTCCGTTTTCATGCTTGGTTGTTCCATTTCAAAAAATATTCCAAGTGAAAAATTTTATCTAGAAAAAAATATAGTCATGGTTAATGGGGAAAAAGCTTCCGATAGCATTTTAAAAATTTTAAACTCGAAACCAAACAAAAAATTTTTAGGAATTCCTTTAAAAACTATGCTATACAATTCTGCAAGAAATAATTCAGGTAAAAAGTTTGAATATTGGTTAAATGAAAAACCAAAAAGAAAAAAAGTTTTAACAGATATTTTTTCAAAAAAACAATTGGATAGAATTAAAAAATATAAAATGGATTTCCAGAATTGGAAAAAGAGAAATGGTAGTGCTCCAGTGCTTTCTGATTCCATCTCTAGGCTGCAAAATAAATTAAACTTAAAATCATATTTTTCTAATCAAGGATTTTTTAACAGTAAAGTAAAAACAAATTATATTTCTAAAAATCAAAGAGGCATTGATATATATAAAATTGAAACTAACAACCCTTATACTCTAGATTCAATATTTTTCAAAACAAATAATCTAGTTTTAGACTCTATTTACAAATTAAGTTATCATAACAAATTACTAATTAATGGTAAAAAATTCGAAACAGTTGATTTTGAAAATGAACGCAACAGAATATATAATTTATTCAGGAATTCAGGAATTTATGATTTTCAATTAAACTCCGTTAATTTTGATGTAAAAATTGACTCCACCTCGAAAAGCTTTGATTTACCAGTTGTTATAAATGTTAGAAATAAAGTTGAAAACATAGAGGGTGTTCAAAATGAAATTCCTTATCAAATTTCTAAAATAAATGAAGTAAAAGTATTTATAGGAAAAGATGATTCACAAGATTTTAACTTCATAGAAGACTATGAAGATCTTTCCATTTATAGCGAAAGCAAGCTAAAATATAATAAAGATTTGCTGAGAAACAATATTTCAATATTTAAAGATGATGTTTACAGTGATTCGGCTAGAAACGAATCAATAAATAAACTTAACAGTTTGAAAAACTTTAATTACCCAACAATTATTTACACTTACAAAAATGACAATTCAAAAAATTTGAACGCGGAAATTTTTTTGAGACCTAAAGATAAACACTCTTTATTTTTTGGCTTAGATTTTACACAATCTGATATTATTCAAAATGGAGTAGCATTCTCCACCGGTCTAAGTTCAATTAATATTTTTAGAGGGGCTGAAATATTAGAAGTTGGTTTAAGAGGATCAATTGGAAAATCAGGGCGAATTCCGATATCTGAAGTTGCGTGGGATTTGAAAATGAGTTCACCTAAACTTTTGTTACCAAAACTAAACTTGTTTAAAGACCAATATAATTCAGTACAAACATTATTCAGAGTTGGTTCAGCTGTTCAAGAAAATATCGGATTAGATAAACAAAATTTTAGCGCTTCAATTGAATATAAATGGAAATTAGCTAATAAAGGGGTATTTACATATTCACTTTTTGATATTGAGTTTGTTAAGAATAAAAACAAAAATAATTTTTTTGGTGTCTACACTAATTCTTACGAAGAACTTAACAGAATTTCATTTTTAACAAATACAAATCAATCTTATTATTTAAATAATCGATTGATTATTCCAAGTGGCACAGCTTTATTTATTGGTGATGTATTAAATGGAGATACAAACATTAGTTCTGATGACAATTCTTTTCAAAGAATTAAGCTAATAGAAGAAAGAAGAAAAAGACTTACTCAAAATAATTTAATAGTTAGTTCAGGCATACAATATTTTAAAAAATCTTCTCCTAGTATGATTAATAAAAATTTTTCTCAAGTTAGATTTAGTTTTTCTTGGGCTGGAAATCTGTTAAGTCTTCTTTCAAGTTCAATAAATTTAAAAAAAATTGATGGTGAATCTGTAATATTCGATGTACCATTTAGTCAATACTTAAAGCTAGAAACTAGTTATATAAAACATTTAGAAATTAATAATCAAATTTTAGCTTTTCGAGGATTCTTTGGTGCTGCTGTTCCTTATGGAAATTCAAAAAATATTCCTTTCAATAGGTCTTTTTTTGGTGGCGGAGCCTACGACAATAGAGCTTGGGAAGTTTATAGACTAGGGCCTGGTTCAAGTAATACAGGAAACGAGTTCAATGAAGCAAATTTAAAATTAGCATTTAATTTAGAATATAGATTTGATGTTTTTGGTTCACTAAAAAGTGCTTTATTTATTGACGCTGGAAATATTTGGAATTTAAATGACAATATAAATGATTCGGCAAGAAGTTTTGATGGATTCAAAGATTTAAGTGAGTTAGCCATAGGTACTGGTTTTGGTTTTAGGTATGATTTTGGTTTATTTCTTTTTAGGCTTGATTTAGGGTTTAAAACTCATAATCCAGTTTTACCAATAGGTAAAAGATGGAATTTAAATTATAATTTAAAAAATGCTAACCCAACAATTGGAATTAATTATCCTTTTTAGGACAAATTTTCTTTTCTATTTTTACAAAAAAATTAAATGTCTAAATACAAAATCGATCCTGGCGTAGCTACTGGAGATGATGTTAAAAAGATTTTTTCATTAGCAAAAGAAAAAGCCTTTGCCTTACCTGCTGTAAATGTAGTTGGAACAAATTCAATCAATGCTGTACTTGAAACTGCTGCTAAATTAAATTCTCCGGTTATAATTCAATTTTCAAACGGTGGAGCACATTTTAATGCTGGAAAAAGCTTACAAAACAAAAATCATGAAACTTCTATTGCTGGTGCAATTTCTGGAGCACAGCATGTTCATTGTGTTGCAAAAAATTATGGTGCAACAGTCATTCTGCACACGGACCACGCTGCAAAAAAATTACTTCCATGGATTGATGGTTTATTAAAAGCAAATAAGGAAAATTTAGACAGGAATGGTAAAACTCTTTTTAGTTCACATATGATTGATTTATCAGAAGAACCCTTAATTGAAAATATTGAAATATGTAAAAAATATCTCGCTAAAATGTCTAGAATGGGCATGACCTTAGAAATTGAATTGGGCGTTACTGGTGGCGAAGAGGATGGAGTTGATAATACTGATATTGATAGTTCAAAATTATACACACAACCTGAAGAAGTAGCCTATGCCTATGAGGAACTTATAAAAATTAGTGATAAATTTATAATTGCTGCTGCCTTTGGAAATGTACATGGCGTATATAAACCAGGAAATGTTTTATTAACCCCAAAAATTTTAAAAAATTCTCAGGAATATATTTCTAAAAAGTTTGGTGTGAAAAAAAATACAATTGATTTTGTTTTTCACGGTGGTTCCGGATCATCAATTGATGAAATACGAGAGGCAATTGATTATGGTGTAGTAAAAATGAATATTGACACAGACTTACAGTATGCTTACATGACCGGAGTTAGAGATTATTTTAATTTAAATAAAGATTACTTAAAATCACAAATAGGAAATCCTGAGGGAAGTGATTTACCAAATAAAAAAATTTACGATCCTCGCGTTTGGTTGAGGGAAGGAGAAAAGTCCTTTGTAACTAGGCTCGAAAAGGCTTTTTATGATTTAAATAACGTAAATACATTATAATCTTTTTGTACTTATATTTGGATTAAACTTTGTTATATGGCCTGGTTTCGGCGAAAAGAAAAGGGTATTCAAACAAAAACCCACGAAAAAAAAGATACCCCTCAGGGCTTGTGGTACAAATCTCCCACTGGGAAAATTATTGATACTGAAGAGTTAGCTAAAAATTTTTATGTCTCACCTGAAGATGGTTATCACGTAAGAATTGGAAGTAGTGAATATTTTGAAATAATGTTTGATGGAAAATATAAAGAACTTTTCAAGGGCATTAAGTCAAAAGACCCTTTAAAATTTGTTGACACAAAAAAATATTTAGATAGAATTAAGTCTGCTCAGAAAAAAACAAATTTAGAGGAAGCTGTCCGCGTAGCTTATGGAAACTCAAGTGGAAAAAAAATTATTGTTGCCTGCATGGATTTCAGTTTTATTGGTGGCTCTATGGGCTCTGCTGTTGGTGAAAAAATATTTAGGGCAATAGATTATAGTATGAGAAATAAAATTCCTTTGGTTATTATTTCTAAGTCTGGTGGCGCGAGAATGATGGAAGCAGCGTTATCTCTAATGCAAATGGCAAAAATATCTGCAAAATTATCTCAACTTTCTGAAAAGAAAATCCCATATGTTTCTGTTTGTACTGACCCCACTACAGGTGGAATAACAGCATCATTTGCAATGCTTGGTGACATTAATATTTCTGAACCTGGCGCTCTAATTGGCTTCGCAGGGCCAAGGGTGGTTAAAGATACCACCGGGAAAAACCTTCCTGATGGGTTTCAAACATCAGAGTTTGTGAAAGATCATGGCTTTCTAGATTTTATTACTCATCGAAAAGATTTAAAATCCAATATTAATTTATATTTAGATTTGATATTAAACAGGAGTATTTGATAAAAATATTTTTTTAAAACTATTATTCTATATTTGCGGCAAAATTAATAGTGTATTTAAAATTCTATGACAATAAACAAACAAACTAAAGCAGATATTTTTAAAAAATTTGGCAAGTCTGCAAAAAATACTGGAAGCACTGAAGGGCAAATTGCTTTGTTTACTGAACGAATTAGCGAACTATCATCACATCTTAAACAAAACAAAAAAGATTTCAATACTGAAAGATCTTTGGTAATGTTGGTTGGAAAACGTAGAAATCTTTTAAATTATTTAAAAAATAAGGACATAGTAAGATACAGGGAAATTATAAAGAGTCTTGGGATAAGAAAATAAATGTTTCTATAGTTTAATTGGTTTACGAATTCAACACAACAACTATAATTCTAATTAAAAAATATGAAACCTGAAATTAAAAAATCTGAAATAAAACTAGATTCCGAACGCAACATCATTTTAGAAACTGGAAAACTTGCAAAACAATCCGATGGGTCTGTTGTTGTAAAATGCGGTGATTGTATGTTATTGGCAACTGTAGTTTCTTCAAAGCATGCTTTAGATGTTGATTTTTTACCTTTAACTGTTGATTATCGAGAGAAGTTTGCTTCTGCAGGAAGATTTCCAGGTGGTTTTTTCAAAAGAGAAGCTAGACCGAGCACTGAGGAAATTTTAACAATGAGACTAGTTGATAGAGTTCTCAGACCCCTGTTTCCAAAAGACTACCATCACGAAACGCAAATAATGATACAACTTATGTCTCATGACGAAAATGTAATGCCAGATTCTTTGGCTGGATTAGCAGCGTCTGCAGCAATTCAACTGTCAGATATTCCATTTGAAGAACCTATTTCTGAAGTTCGTGTAGCTCAAATCGGAGGAAAATTCTACATAAACCCCTCAAAAGAACAACTTGAGTCTTCTAATCTTGATATTATTATTGGTGCAAGTAATGATTCCGTAACGATGGTTGAAGGTGAATTTGATGAGGTCAGTGAGGAAGATATGGTTGATGCAATAAAATTTGGTCATGAAGCCATTAAAAAACAAATTAATGCTCAATTAGAATTAGTAAAAAAATGTGGTGTTTTACAAAAAAGAGAGTATGAAAAAGAATTAGTTGATAAGAATTTACAAAAAAAGGTTCGTGATTTCGTGTATGATAAGTGTTGCGCAATAGCAAAAAAAGGCTTAAATAAAGAACAAAGAAGTGATTCGTTTAGTGAAATTAAAGACGATTTAGTTAACCAATTTGATGCAACAGAATTAGATGAAAAAGAAGATGAAATTTTAAAATATTTTTCGGCTGTAAAAAAAGAAGCAGTTAGAGAAGTTGTTCTTTCAGAGGGATTGAGATTAGATGGAAGAAAATTTGATGAAATTAGACCTATTTGGTGTGAAGTTGATTATTTACCCTCAACACATGGTTCTTCCATTTTTACTAGAGGTGAAACTCAAGCGCTCGCCACAGTCACTCTTGGCACAACAAGGGAAGCTAATATTATTGATTTACCAACGAATCAAGGGGAAGAAAGCTTTTACCTTCATTACAATTTTCCTCCTTTCAGTACTGGGGAAGCAAGGCCTCTAAGAGGAACTTCAAGACGTGAAGTTGGTCACGGTAATTTAGCACAAAGAGCACTAAAGAAAGTTATTCCCAATAATTGTCCATACACAGTTAGAATTGTTTCTGAAATTTTAGAATCCAATGGTTCATCCTCAATGGCAACTGTATGTGCTGGATCATTAGCTTTGATGGACGCTGGGATACAAATATCAGATACTGTTTCTGGTATTGCAATGGGACTTATCACAGATGGAAAAAGATTTGCTGTTCTTTCTGATATATTGGGTGATGAGGACCATTTAGGTGATATGGATTTTAAAGTTACTGGAACTTCAAAGGGAATTACCGCATGTCAAATGGATATAAAAATTAAAGGCCTGAGTTATGAGATTTTAACCAAGGCCTTAATGCAAGCACGCAAAGGGCGCCTTCATATTCTAAAAAAAATTGAAGAAACCATTGCAAAACCAAATAACAATGTAAAAAATCATGCTCCAAAAATAATTGTCGAACGAATTCCTAATGAATTTATAGGTCCATTTATTGGAACTGGGGGAAAAGCAATTCAAGAGCTACAAAAAGAAACTGGTACTACAATTGTTATTAATGAAGACCCATTAACAGAAGAAGGAATTGTTGAAATTTTAGGTGTGAGTCAAGAAGGTATTGATAAAGTTTTAGTAAGAATTGAAGCCTTAACATTTAAACCTAAATATGGTGAAACATATGAAGTTCAGGTAATAAAAGTTTTAGATTTTGGTGCAGTAGTTGAATATACTGAAGCCCCCGGGAATGAAGTTTTATTGCATATAAGTGAAATAGCTTGGGAAAGAACAGAAAATGTTTCCGATGTTTTAAAAATTGGTGATGTTTTTGATGTAAAATATTTTGGTATTGATAAAAAAACTCGCAAAGAGAAAGTTTCTAGGAAGGTCCTAATTGAAAAGCCTAAGGGATATGATGACAAAAGAAGAAACTTTAGAGAGAAAAGTGAAAAAAAATAATTTTTTTGAAACTTTTTTTGTTCTATTCCGTATAACTATTGTAAAGATTTAATATGAGACAATTAAAAATAACAAAACAGGTAACTAATCGTGAAACGGCGTCTTTAGATAAATACCTTCAAGAAATCGGAAAGGTAGATTTAATTACTGCAGAAATGGAAGTTGAATTGGCCCAAAGGATAAAAGCTGGGGACCAAATCGCCTTAGAAAAATTAACTAAGGCCAACCTAAGATTTGTAGTTTCTGTAGCTAAGCAATATCAGAATCAAGGTTTGACTTTACCTGACTTAATTAACGAAGGTAATTTGGGACTTATAAAAGCTGCAAAAAGATTTGATGAAACAAGAGGTTTTAAGTTTATTTCATATGCTGTTTGGTGGATTAGACAATCTATTCTTCAAGCTCTCGCTGAACAGTCGAGAATTGTGCGACTTCCCTTAAATAAAATTGGCTCAATCAATAAAATAAATAAAACATATGCATTTTTAGAGCAAGCTCATGAGCGTGTACCCTCGGCTGAAGAAATAGCAAAAGAACTTGATATGACTATTTCAGATGTTAAAGAGTCTATGAAAAATTCTGGTAGACATGTTTCAATGGACGCTCCTTTAGTGGAAGGTGAGGACTCAAATCTCTATGATGTACTTAGAAGTGGAGAATCACCTAACCCCGATAAAGATTTGATGCATGAGTCTTTAAGAACAGAAATTGAAAGATCATTAGATACTTTAACACCTCGTGAGGCAGATGTTATAAGACTTTATTTTGGTTTATCAAATCATCATCCAATGACACTTGAAGAAATTGGAGAAACTTTTGATTTAACTAGAGAAAGAGTTAGACAGATTAAGGAAAAGGCAATTAGAAGATTAAAACATACATCAAGAAGCAAAATTTTAAAAACATATCTGGGTTAATGTCTTTAACTAAAATTGCTCCATCAATATTAGCTGCAAATTTTTCAAACTTAGAAGCCGAAATAAATATGGTTAATAAAAGCCAGGCAAGTTGGCTTCATGTCGACGTGATGGACGGAAATTTTGTTCCGAATATTTCCTTTGGTACTCCAATTATCGAGGCAATTAATAAACATGCTAAAAAACCATTAGATATCCATTTAATGATACATGAACCCGTAAGGTATATAGAAAAGTTTGTGGAGCTGAAAGCAGAAATCATTACTGTTCATATTGAAGCTTGTTCTAACTTACCTCAAACTATAAAAAAAATTAAATCTTTCAATACAAAAGCAGGTGTAGCAATAAATCCTGAGACTGATGTATCAAAACTGAATGATATAGTTGATCTTATTGATTTGGTTTGTATCATGAGTGTTAACCCTGGATTTAGTGGACAAAAATTTATTGAAAAAACATATGAAAGGCTAGAAAAAATAAAGTCAATTGTAGGAAATAATACACTTATAGAAATTGATGGGGGGTTAAATAACATTAATGCAAAAATACTTTCAGAAATGGGAGCGAATGTTCTTGTTTTTGGTAATTATATATTTAAGTCAAAAAATCCATTAGAAATCATTAGCGAATTAAATAAGAATATTAATTAAAAAATACTTTATGGTTTTAGTCACTGGAGGTCTTGGATACATTGGTTCACATACAGTAGTCTCGCTTCAAGAAATTGGGTTAAAGACATTGATAGTTGATAATTTATCAAATTCAACCAAAAACGTTCTTAATGGTATCGAAAAAGCCTGTGGCACTTTACCAAAGTTTTTTGAAATGGATTTGGTGAACCGTAACCAAGTAAAAAGCCTTTTCAAAAACAATAAAATTGATGCTATTATTCATTTTGCTGCATATAAATCTGTTTCTGAAAGTGTTAATTATCCAGTAAAATATTATGATAATAATATTAATTCATTACTGAATCTTTTAAAAGAAGTTGAAAATGTAGAAAAAACTTTTCCATTTATTTTCAGTTCATCCTGTACTGTTTATGGAGACTCTGATAAGCAACCACTTTCTGAAAATTCAGAAATAAAAAAAGCATTTTCTCCATACGGAAATACTAAACAAATTTGTGAAGAAATCATTATTGATTTTTGTAAAGTAAATTCAAATATTAAGCCCGTTTTTTTAAGATATTTTAATCCCATTGGTGCACATCACTCAAACGAGATTGGTGAATTGCCTTTAGGTAAACCACAAAATTTGGTTCCTTTTATTACTCAAACTGCTGCGGGATTACATGACGAGCTAATTGTATTTGGTAATGATTATAATACTCATGATGGTACAAATATCAGGGACTATATCCATGTTGTAGATTTATCAAATGCTCATGTTAGTGCTTTAAATTTCGCTGAAAAGAAAATGAAAAATAAATATGAGATCTTCAATGTTGGAACCGGACACGGATTTAGTGTTTTAGATGTCATAAAAACCTTTGAGAAAATTTCAGGTGAGAAATTAAATTTTTCTTTTGGAAAAAGAAGAAATGGGGATGTTACATGTGCATACGCAAACTGTGATAAATCAAAAAAAGAGTTGGGCTGGAAATGTGTTCACAGCCTTGATGATGCCTTACAATCTGCATGGAACTGGGAAAAAAAAATCAGAAAAATCGATTAAATATCATCAATGAAAAGATGATTCAAAAATGTTGATTTTATTTAATATGTCTATATTTATAAATACAATTCCTGAAATTGGCATCTTTAGAAAAACATAATCAACCTCTCGACAGTAGACTGGCTAAACATCTACTCAGAAGAGCATGTTTTCACTATTCTCAGGAACTTTTAAATGAATCTGAGGGAAAAACTCCAGAACAAGTTTTATCAATCTTAAAAAAAAACAAAGAGTTTTTTTGGGACTGGCCTTATGATGTTGTACCGTATGGACAAAATACGTCATGCCCGGGTGAAACACACGCTTCATGGCTCGAAGACCCTAGTTGGTCTAACAGTAAATATTCTTGTGGACAGAACAGAAAAAGAGCTATTGTAGCTGGGTGGTGGTGGTTTAATATGATTCGACAAAACAACATTTATGATAAGCTTACATGGTTTTTATTTACAACTTTTACATTATCCAAAGATGATGGATCGGGAAAGTCAGCCCATTTCTTTGATTATTTGAATCTTCTATCTTTTTACTCTGATAAAAGCATTAAAACTCTTGCAAAAAAAATAACCTTTGACAATTCGATGCTTTATTATTTGGACAATTCCGACAACAGCAAAACCAGCCCAAATGAAAATTATGGAAGAGAATTCTTAGAGCTTTTTACTATTGGTAAAGGTCCACAGATTGGTGATGGAGATTATACAAATTACACAGAACATGATGTTGTTATGGCTTCTAAAGTTTTTACCGGCGTAAGACTTAAACCAAACAGAGATACATTTGATTCTGAAACTTCTGGCTCGCCGCACTATCCTAATGGAATTCCATGTGGATATATACAAATCAATAGGCATGAAACTTCTAATAAAACTTTTAGTCATGCATTTAACAACACAACAATTAATGGTGGCTCTAACGAAAATTCGATTCGCCAAGAATTAGATGATTTTGTTGAAATGATTTTTGAGAAAGACGAAACTGCAAAAAATTATGTAAGAAAGCTTTACAGGATGTATGTAAAAAGTGAATGGGACGACGAAATTGAACAAGATATAATTTCACCTTTAGCAAATCAACTTAAAAATAATGGATATAATTTGATTGATACTTTAGAAACCCTTCTTTGTTCAAAACATTTTTTTGATTTAGATGATTCAAATTCAAATGATGAGAACATAGGTGCTATGATAAAAAGTCCTTTGCAATATATAAGCGAAATTATAAGCCTTTTCAAAATTCAAATACCTGATGCTAGTGCAACTCCACCTGAAATTGGAAAAACCCTTGACAATGATGACGAATTATACAATTTTTACAGATTTTGGTATTGGTTTTTACATAATAGTTTTTTTGTTTCAACTGGAATGGGTTTTTTCGCTCCCTCGACTGTAGCTGGATATGCTGGTGATTATCAAGGACCAATGTATGATAGAGCATGGTTTAATTCTAATACATTATTGGGTAGATATAACACAATTTTATCTTTTATTGGTAAAAGTTATAATGGAGATAACAGAAATGGTAATGACCAAATTGCAGGAAAATTTGTAACTAATACTGGAAATTATTACTACAGAAGAATTTGGACAATTTTTAATTGTGTAAGTTTTATTGCAGAAAACTTTTCTAATCCATCTGAACCAAAAACTTTAATTGAAGACATTTCAAAACTTTTGTATTGCGAATTAATTGATGACGATAGAATTGATTATTTTAAAAGGTTTTTAGTTCCTGATAGTGAGCCTGATTACTATTGGACTGCCGCCTGGAATGATTATTTATCTAGCAATGATGACACACAAGTTAAACTAAGGATAAGCCAGTTGCTAATTCATATGACTAATGCACCAGAGTTTCAAACAATGTAAAAAATGAGAAGAAGAGAATTCATTAAACTTTCTGCATCAGCTTCAGCCCTAGGTTTACTTCCATCAGAAATTGGAAGGACTCTTAAAGCTCTAAATGGCTCCGTTAATTGTGATACAACAAACAGAAGGCTTGTTCTTATAGAACTAAAAGGAGGAAATGACGGTTTAAATACAATAATCCCAATGGATAACTACAGTTATTATAAAAATTCTCTGAGGCCAGATATACATATTCCAGTCAATTCTAGTAATTATAATTCTTTAGTTGTTGATTCATCTTTATCAGGTAGCCTTCAGGACTTAGCATTTAATCCTGCACTACTAATTGGAAATAATCAGGGTTTTAAAGGACTCTATAATGCTGGAATGTTAAGAATTATGCAGTCAGTTGGTTACCCTTCACAAAACAAAAGTCATTTTGCATCAATTGATTTGTGGGCTACAGGAAATGATGGAAATAGTTGGGATAACGGAAAGGAAAGTGGTTGGATGGGTAGATTTATGGAAAATGCGTATGCTGAAGTATTCCCCACTAATTATCCATTTGCTATCCAAATGGGCTCGAACAATACTTGGCTTGGTTTCCATGCTGAGCATGAACATGGACTGGCATTAAATATTGAGGGGCAAAACTCTGAGAATTTTTATACAATTTTAAGTGGATTGGCTGGACAAGCTCCAACTAATATACCAAATACTCACCACGGAGATGAAATTAATTATATAGTTCAAACGGATGCTTTTTCAAATACATACGCAAATTCAATTGAAACAGCATACAACAACGGCTCTAACTATAATGATTCCGCATATTATCCAGACACAGACTTATCTAATCAGTTAAAGACTGTTGCCAGATTGATTAGAGGAGGAATTGAAACAAAAATATTTTTAGTCACTATTGGAGGTTTTGATACTCATAACAACCAAAACCAATCAAATAATGATATTAATGGTAGACATACTGAACTAATTAAAGAGCTTTCTGGAGCTGTTGATGCATTTGTCAGTGATATAAATTCAGATTCAATTGGCGATGATATTGTGGGTTTAACTTTTTCAGAATTTGGGAGAAAAGCCAAGCAAAACAATAACAGGGGAACTGATCACGGAGAAATTGCTCCTATGTTTGTTTTTGGAAAGCCAGTCAAAGGCGGAATTTCTGGAAATAATGTTGACTTAAATGAGGCCAATTCAAATAATAATTGGCAAATTCAAACTGTCCAATATGACTACAGACAAGTGTTTTCTACATTAATGCAAGACTTCTTAGGTGCTAATGATAGTGTTATTGACAAAACTTTTTTTGATCATACAAATCAAGTAAGTTTTTCTGATAAGAAAATTAGTGATATTATAAAACCAAATAGTAAATTGGACCCATCATGCTATTCTCTGGGAATTTCGGATGTAAAAAATTCTAATAATTTGATAGTTTATCCGAATCCAGCTGTAGGGTTATTATTTATTAAAAGCAGTAATTTAAAGGAAGCTGAATATTCATTATACTCCTTAGACGCAAAATTGGTAATGAGAAATAAGTTTAACTTTATTTCTGGTGAACATAAAATTGATATATCAAATGTTAATAGTGGAACATACCTTTTTGAACTATCAAGCAATTCAAAAAAAACTTATAAAAAAATTATTATTAACTAAAATTGTAGAAGTAGCATTTTTTTTGTTTTTTGCTACTATTTCATTACAGTTGGTTAATGGTCAATCGAAAAAAAAACCAAACATCGTTTTTATTGTAATTGACGATTTAAACGACTTTCCTGAAGGGTTTTATGGCCATCCACAAGCTAAAACGCCACATATAAAGGCTTTGGGTAATTCAGGTGTACGCTTCAAAAATGCATATTCAAATAATCCAATGTGTGGACCCTCTCGTGCTAGTTTGTTTACTGGAGTCTATCCGCATAATTCATCACATTTTTGGATGAAACCATGGCTAGAAAATGACGTTTTAATTAACACAAAAACAATTATGGAAAAATTTAAGGAATCTGGATATTATGTGGTTGGTAGTGGTAAAGTTCTTCATCACAACAAACTTGATGTATGGACAGAATATAAATATAAAGCTGATTATAGTCCTTTTGTCTATGCTGGTGATTATAATTCAGAAAAGAAACCTATTTCACACCCTGATGTACCTGCTCCATTTCGTACCAATAGAATTGTCGATGGGCTGAACATGGGAGGTGGTTTCATTGATGGTTCATTTGGACCAATGAAAAATTTTGGAAAACAAACATTCAATGGTGAAAGGCTGTGGTGGGTCTATGGTGGCTTCAGGAGTGGAAAAGAATTAAAGTACATTAACGAAGAAAATCGTGATTTAACCCCAGATGAATTAAATGCAGAATGGGCACATGATAAACTTTTGGAATTAGCAGAAAAACAAAATCAAAAACCCTTCTTTTTGTCTGTAGGTTTTCTTAGACCTCATACACCGCTTATTGTACCTCAAAAATACTTTGATATGTATCCGCTCGATAGTATTAAATTAGTTAACATTCTACCTAGGGATAAAGATGATACATTTCTCCATATGGTAGATCAGTTCGAAACTAAAAAAAGAAGAACTCGTTCAGTTGAAATGTTTGAAAATCTAATAGCATCTTATGAAAATCCGCTTGAGGGACTCAAACGTTTTACTCAAGCATATTTAGCTTGTGTGAGTGCTGTCGATGACAATGTAGGTAAGGTAATTAGCGCTATTAATAATAGTTCACTTAAGGACAATACAATAATTATTTTGACGAGCGATCATGGCTGGACTATGGGACAAAAAGACCATATTTATAAAAATTCGCTGTGGGAAGAAAGTACAAGAGTTCCCCTTATTATACGTGTTCCAAGCATTAGTGCTCCAAACTCCATAGTGAATCATCCTGTTTCATTAATCGATTTATATCCAACTATGCTTGAACTTGCAGGAATTAACAATGAAACAAAAAAAAATAACAAGGGACACGAACTTGATGGATATTCTTTAGTCCCTTTTATAAAAAATCCTTTAACAACAAATTGGGATGGTCCAAAAGGAGCCTTATCAGTAGTTTACAGCTCCGATATAAATCAATATATACCGCAAAACCACCACTATTCAATAGTAACAAAAAATTTTAGATACATTGTCTATAATACTGGACAAGAGGAATTATATGATAGAATAAGTGATCCAGATGAACATGTAAATTTGATTTATAAAAACTCTCATCCAGAAACTAAATATCTTAGAGATTTGATAAAAAGTATTACTTACCCAATGATTCCACAAGGAATAAGTTTGGTTGAAAACAAATAATTTTTTTAAAATTAGTACACTTGCTTTTGGTTTTTTTTAATTAGTATTTTTACTAAAACTCTCTTGATGCAACTTAAATACTCAATAACTGAAAATGATGAAAATCAAAGTTTTTTTGCTGAGCGTAAGACCATCCCTTATTTTGGTGTTGATTGGCATTATCATGAAGAATATGAATTGCTATACCCAATAATTGGAACTGGAGTAAGAATTGTTGGCGACAGTATGGAATATTTCAACGAAAACGAATTGGTTCTTTTAGGAAGTCAATTACCACATCTATTTAAAAATGAAATAAATGATTCCTCCAGAGAGGTTGATTATATTGTTATAAAATTTAAACCATATATAATAAATGCATTTGTGGATAATTTTCCAGAATTTTATAAAATAAAACAAATGCTAGAAATTGCCAGAAGAGGACTAATTTTTGAATCTATGGATAGTTATCTTCTGCTAAAGGATATAACTAGAATTTGCGAGTTAAGAGGTGCTGATCGCATAATTCAGTTATTAAAAACTTTAGTTAAACTATCCAATATTAATCAAAGAAGATGTCTAGCTTCAGAAAATTTCTATCCTACTACTGGTAATGCTGATAAGGTGGACCGCTTACAGCGAGTAATTAATTTTATTGCTAAAAATTATGTTAAAGAAATTAGTCTAAAAGAATTATCAGACCTAACATTCATGACAACAAATTCATTTTGCCGATTCTTTAAAGAACGTACTGGTAAAACTGCTTTTCAATTTCTTCGAGAATATCGAATTAGCAGGGCATGTCAAATGATTATAAACAGTAGAAAATCAATATCACAAATTTGTCATGATACAGGTTTTAACTCTTTTTCAAGTTTTAATAGAGTTTTTAAGTCAGTTAAGGGGCTTTCGGCAAGCGAATATAAAAGCAAATATAAAAGACTTAATAATTTATAATCTCAGTTTAGACTGTTGGAATACCCAAGAACAATTGATGCAATTATAAGAACAGCCAATCCAATTAATAATAAATTAAAAGGTTTTTTAGCATCCCTCCACTCTCCAGCATTGTATGCCCATATGTTACTAACAATTAATGATAAACCTAATAACATTGGCCATCCAACAATATTACCAAGATTATTGTCTGAAGCACCATTCATTAATGCAGCGCCTTGGCCGTACAAGCCAAGTGCAGCAAACCAACAAAGTCCAGCAATAATAGACCACATGTATGCTTTTTTAGAACCTGAAATTGAAAAGTTTGACCAGCTTTTATTCTTAAAAATTAATACTAAACTATATGAAGCATTCATTGCATAAGCTCCAATAAATACGATAAGCCAAGCAATTAAACTTGCATTGCGTCCATTAACTCCATAGTTATCAGCTATAGTAGTAACATCATCATTCACATTTGTATGACCAACAGCCAAAAGAGATGAAAGAATTCCACAAACAACTGCAATTCCAATACCTTTTAAAATATTTCCACCCGAAAGTGAAGAATTTCCTTGAAGTTTGTCCCTGTCAATTCCAGCTTTTGCAGTAATCACAACACCAATTATTGTAATAACTAGTCCCGATATAACGTAAGGAAATTGTGGTAAACTTGTTGCATTTTCGTTCTGTAAAAGCGGAATAAGTGCTCCAAGCGTTCCAGCTATTCCCATTACAATACCCATTGTTAATGATAGACCAATGTAAGGAACGCTAACTCCAAACATTATTCCTCCAATTCCCCACAAAAAACCAAATAAAATTGCTATATAAGCTGCATGTTTTGCAATGGGATCGGAAAAAACATCAATTATAATTGGACTAACGTTTGGTACTGAAATAAATGTCCACAAAAGAGGAAATAGTACCATAGCAACAGTGACGTGTACTAACCACCATGACTCCCACTTTAAAGGTGACATATACTTCATTCCAACTCCAAATGAACCTTGAAATATACTTGCAATAATTACGAGTAAAAAAGGTAAAATAATTAAATCCATATTATAGTTTTAGTTTATTAATAATGTTTGTGTATGCATCCATGATAATGCCAACATCGACAGAATAGGCAATGTACTGAACACCAATGTCAGACCATATTTGAACATCATCGGGACTCTCACAAAAAGTCCCAATAATTTTATTGCAATCTTTTGCTAATTTCACTGATTCCTTCATTTTATTAATAACATCTGGATGATTTATCTGTCCAGGGAATCCACATGATTGCGATAAATCGTATGGGCCAAGAAAAATTACATCAATATCATCAATTCCCATAATTTCTTTTAAATTATTTATACCATTAATTCCTTCGATATGTACAATTGTTAGAATTTCAGAATTTGCAGAATCAAAGTATTTATTTTTATTTAATTTTGAGTACGACGCACTGCGCACGTACCTACACATTCCGCGGTCTCCTTTGGGATAATAATAACTTGAATTAACTACTTTTTGTGCATCTAACACATTATTTATCTGTGGAACTTGTACTGACTGTACACCGATGTCAAGTATTTGTAAAATATTAGTCGGACTATTTTCTCGAATTCTAACTACCACTTCTAAACCATGCGATTGAGCAGCATTTAAAAGATTTTGAATAGACTCAATACTTAGTGGACCATGTTCCATATCAAGAATAACAAAATCAAAACCTGCCAGGGCTGATATTTCAACTAAACTAGTTGAGCTAATTTTACAAAAAGGGCCAATTACTGAATGTCCATTAATTAGTTTTTCTTTGAGTTTATTTTCTTTCATTCTAAAGTGCTATTGAAACTCTTTTTTTTACTAAATAATCATCGAGTGCCAGGTGTGAGCAATCGTGCCCAATGCCACTGTTTTTGATTCCACCATGTGGTAAATATATCGCATATTTTACTCCATTTACTTGTACTTCGCCAAACGAAAGTTCTTCTGAAAAGCGTTGAATTCTTTGATTATTATTTGTAAAAATATATGATGCAAGTCCATATTCAGTATCATTAGCGAGGGACAAAACATCATCATCATTTGCAAACTTCATAAAAGGGGCTATGGGTCCAAATGTCTCCTCTTTAAAAAGTAGCATTTCGGTTGTCATCTCAGAAATAACTGTGGGTTGAATCCAGTTTCCTTCCTCTTTTCCTTTTGGAATTTTCCCTCCAGCTAATAGAATTCCGCCCTTTTTAATCGCATCATCTATCAAAACAAACATACGATCTCTGTCTTTTTTTGTTATCATCGGACCCATATCTGGCTTTTCATTAATTCCAAAACCTAGTTTTATTTTTTTAACTCGATCCACATATTTTTTTAAAAAAATTTCGTAGATGCTAGTGTGAATGAAAAATCTGTTCGCAGCAACACAAATTTGCCCACTATTACCAAATTTCAAAGCTATTGCCAAATCTAGTGCCTTCTCAACGTCTGCATCCTCAAAAACTATAAATGGTGCGTTTCCACCCAACTCCATGCTCAATCTTTTAATGGATGTTGCGCTGTCCGTAATAACCTTTTGACCTGTAGCTGTTGATCCAATCATAGTTAGTACGGCAGGAATCTTACTTTTACTCAAGGTTGTTGCAACTTCTTCTGTTGGACCAGATAATATATTAACTACACCGGCTGGAAAATCAATATCATGAAGAATTTCACCCAACACATAAGCAGAAAGTGGAGACAAGGGTGAAGGTTTAATTATAATGGAACAACCAGAGGCTAGAGCAGGTCCGAGTTTGAAGCCAACATTTAGAAGTGGAAAATTCCATGCCAAATAGGCCACTACAACTCCAGCAGGTTGTTGAATCATTTTATGAGTATGTGTATTTTCATAATCTGGGATTTGCTCATCTCTTAAGTTTTTCATTGCATTAGGATACCACTCTAGGGCATTGGTGATAGCTTCAATATCTTCAAAAGCTGCCTCATAGGTTTTACCCATTTCATAAACTATAGACAATCTCAAAATATGTTCTTTTTCAATGACAGCGTCACGAAGTTTTAGCATCCACTTAGTTCTTTCTTCTAAAGACAATTTAGACCAATGTTTAAAACCATTTATCGCAGAGATAAGTGCATTTTCAGCATCTATCTTTCCAGCTTGCGCTACTTGAGCTATTGGCTTACCATTTGCAGGACAAATCACATTCGATTTAGTCATTAGCTCGCCTTTAATTAGCTTACCACCTATATACATTTTTTTATAACCAAATTCCATATAAAAATTATTGCAATAATTCTTTAATATCAACTACCCCGATGTTATGATTTACAAATTTGTGTAGTTCGTCTTCATTAACTTCTAGGCCGAGCCCAGGTGAACTAGGTACTTGAATTTTTCCATTTTTCATTTCTAATTTAGGAAATGTAAGCTGCTCACGCAATGCATTTTCGGTTTGATCGAATTCCAATAAAAAATCTGGGCTAAACATTCGTCCAGGAAGTGATTCCAAATTTGAAATAAAATGTAATGCGACATGTATTCCTATAGAACTACCCCATGTGTGAGGAACTATATCAACTCCATA
>PKDV01000010.1 GCA_002862715.1 Flavobacteriaceae bacterium
AAGTGGTTCATTTGTTTTTCCATTTATCCACATTTCAACAAGTTTAGCGTCATTATTCCAACTGTAATCCTTTTCCAAAATCCCACCAATTTTAAAAATAGAATTTCCATACTTCATAGAAATATATTTGAAATAATCTCTCCATATTAGTTCAAATATTAACCAATAAGTTGAGTTATTTTTTGTAACATTTTTTTCATATTTTTTCACCTCATGATAAATTGTAATTGGAGATAATGAACCTAATGCTAGCCAAATTGAAAACTTTGAACTATAATTTTTGCCAATTAAACCATTCCTAGTTTTTTTATAATTAGATAATTGTTTTGTTTTCCAAAAATATTCGTCAAGTCGCGATAAACCTTCTTGCTCTCCTCCCTTAAATGGAATAGCTGTTCGATTATCCCAAAATATTTTTTCATATCCTAAATCTTCTAGAGTTGGTATCGGTGGCACATAGTTTAAAAGATTTTCTTTTGGCATTGTCGATAGAGGTAGAAGTGGTTTACGAATCTTTACATTTTTCTCACAAATTTTTCTAAAGACCGTAAAAACATTGGGCAAAGAATTCTGCTCAAAAGGAATGTCATCTGGATGGAAGAGAAACTGATCGTAGACCCAATGCTTTTTAATATTTTCTGGAATGTAACTGTCATCAACAATTTCTTCTTGTGTCCATTCTTTCTGTGCATAAATATCAGTAATGTTATGTTTATCGATTAAAAATTTTAAACATTTTTCCCATTTTCCAACAGTTATCCAAAGTGAAATATTGATTTTTTCTAGGTCAATTTTAAGTTGAGTAAGAGTTTGAATTAAAAATGACGCTCTAAAATGTTCCATTTTCTTAAATCCCCATTCTGTTGTTTTAAACCAATGAATTGGAAAATGAAAAATTCCAATAATATTTTCATGATTTGCAATTGCATTTGATAGGCTTTGTTGATTTGTAATTCGTAAATCATTTCTAAACCAAACCAATGCTGTTTTTTTTACTTTCTGCATTTTTTACTACAAAATTTAATTTTTTCCCAATTTTTTTCCCACTTTTTTCGCCATGTAAATGGTCTACCACAATTGAAGCAAATTTTAACTGGTAAATTTTCTTTTTTAACACCTCTCATGTTTTTAATCCAGCTTTGTAAGTATCTAAGCATCTGGAACGTGCAAATTTATGGTCAATTATTGGTTCTGGGTATTCTGGAGATTCATATTCTGGAACCCATTTTCTTATATATTCGTGTTTTTTATCAAATTTTTTTACCTGTTCAGTTGGATTAAAGACACGAAAATATGGTGCCGCGTCAACTCCACATCCAGCTACCCATTGCCAATTACCAACATTGCTAGATTGTTCATAGTCAAGAAGTTTTTCAGCAAAATATGCTTCTCCCCATCTCCAGTCAATTAACAAGTGTTTGCACAAAAAACTTCCTGTTAGCATTCGAACTCTGTTATGCATAAAACCAGTTTTATTTAACTCACGCATACCGGCATCAACTAGAGGAAAACCCGTCATACCATCACACCACCTTTTATAATCATTTTCATCATTGATCCACTCAATTTTATCATATTGAGGCTTGAAACTTGAATGAATAGTCTTCGGAAAATGCCACAAAATATGCATGAAAAATTCTCTCCAAATTAACTCTTTTAAAAATGTATTTATAACACTCTTTTTAGCTTTTGAAACCATTTTACGAATAGAAATAGTACCAAACCTCAAGTGCACACCAATTCTGCTTGTTCCATTTATTGATGGATAATTGCGAACTGAGTCATATTTGTCAATTAAATCTGAAGAATAAGTTGGTTCTATTGGTTTAATTTCTGATTTTATAAATCCAATTTCCTCCAATGTTGGGATATTTGGTAATGGAATTTTGTGTAAGTTGTTTAAAAGATTAATAGTAGAATATTCTTTAATATCTTCTGATTCTAGTTTTGAAATCCATAACTTTGAGAATGGGGTATAAACTTTATAGGGAGTACCATCTTTCTTTAGTACTTCATTAGGAGCGAAAATTACTTGGTCTTTAAATGATTTAAATTTTACACCATTATCAGATAATTTTTCTGAAACTTCCAAATCTCTTTTTCTAGCATAGGGCTCATAATCCTCATTTGTATATACTGACTCAATCTTATATTTTTCACACAATTTGGGGATAAGTACAATCGGATTACCTTTAGCCACGAGCATGGAGCTTCCATATTTATAAAATTCTAACTGCATTTTTTGTAGATTTTTATAAATAAAATCAATGCGTGCATCAGACTTTGGAATTTTTTTTAAAATATTTTTATCAAAAACAAAAACTGGAAGTACTTTCTTACCACTATTTAAAGCATTGTATAAGCCAACATTATCCCCAATTCTTAAGTCCCTTCGAAACCAGAATAAAATCATCAATTGATATTTAAAGTAGAGATACCTCCATCAAGTCCAATTACCTGACCTGTCATCCAACTACTTTTTTCAGTAAGGAGAAATACAGCTAATTCAGCAACATCATTAACACTTCCAATTCTTTTTAATGGATGCCTCAATGAAGATTTTTCTTTTTTAATTTCATTATTCAAAAATCTATTAGCTAAAGGAGTATCTGTTATTGAAGAGGCTATTAGGTTGACCCTTATTTTTGGTGCCCATTCTGCTGCAAGAGATCTTCCAAGGCCTTCTAGTGCACCTTTTGATGCTGCTACACTAGCATGAAAAGGTATGCCAGTTTGCACGGCTACTGTACTAAATAAAACTACACTCGCTTGTTCGCTTGCCGCTAATAGTGGTTGAATAATTTGTAGACATTTTACTGCTCCCAGAACATTGAGTTCAAAATCGTTTAGAAACGCTTCGGATTTGAGGCCCTTAAACGGACGTAAATTTATACTTCCAGGACAATATACAAAACCATCAATTTTTGGTGGTAATTCCTCTAAAGATAATGTGTCTTCAGTTGCGTTAAAAGTTATGTGTTTTACTTTTTTGTTATGTAATCCTTCTTTTGTTCTTGAGGCTACTATGATTTCAGATTCCTTTGGTAAAAGATCAATAATTTTATTTCCAATTCCATAACTACCTCCAATTAATAAAAATGTTTTATTCATGATTCTGTATTAAAAATTTTATCCAATGCTTGTTCTCTATATTTAAAAATTTGTCTGACTTTAAATTTTACAAACAATATATGTGCTAACCAACCAATAGGACCAAGAGGTAGTTTATAATCAACAATATCCTCCATTATTACTCCATTTTTTGATTTATTTATAAAATGTTTGTGATGCCAAAAAGTATATGGACCAAAACGTTGTTCATCAACAAAATATGAGCCTTTTTTTACATGAGTGATTTCTGTAACCCAACGAAATGGGATTCCTAGGATTGGAGTTAATCTGTATTGAATAATTTGGCCGGGGAACATTATTCTGTCTGCGCCAGAAATAATGTCAAAGCCCATATATTTTGGTGTAATAAGCTTTAAGTTTTTAGGATTAGAAAGAAAATCCCAGGCTTCGTCAATAGTAATAGCAAGCTCCTGCTTGGATCTATACTGATACATAGCATTTTTTTTGCTAATATACCTATTTTGATAAATGTCAAATGAGTTAAGAGTTTAATTTTTTGCTTATAAATTAAATTATTTAAGTTTTTTTGTACTCATAACATATAAGGTGTAGGTAAAAATTATAATAATTATTTCCCAAAAAAATATGTAAATTGGCCATTCTCCAATTATTAATGGGTTATTAACTTCAGGTTTGCCATTAACATACATATAATTAGATCCAATAAAATAATTGATAGGCATAACAATTATTAACAATATATTCAAATATACAACAACTCTTAACCAAGAGAACTTAGTTAACCTAAAACCAAGGTTTTTAAGCATGTAAATTGGTAGCAACATAATTCCGATGTGAGAAAGATACCATTCAATATACTCATAATTACTCCCGTCAAAATTATTTATCTGAGGAGTAAAAAAAGCTTGAAATGCTCCAATGATTCCTGCATAATATAAAAATTCGAAAAATTTACTTTCTTTTGAAATCTTAGGAACAAATAAAATGAAACATGCGATAAAATTAGAAATACTGCAGAGGTGAAGAGGTATATTGTCAACAGGGTTCCAATAACCATTAATTATATTTCTAGTGTGTCCAGTAATTGTAATAAAAATTAAAATAACAGAAATAGCTTTTGCAAAAATTAATTTGTTTTTATTACTCAAAAACTTTCCAAAAAACAAGTACGTTACAATGAATAAAATTGTTAAAACTGTATTTCTAATCCATTCCCCAGAAAAAACTTCTATGACATATGCCTCAGGACTCATAATGTAAATATAAGGATAATGAAATAGCATTTTCAAAATCGAGTTTAATCATTAAAAACGATTTTTTAAATACTAAATAAATATTAAAAAATATTTATTATGTAATTCTTGCTGATTTTAATTTTCCCCACTTCCCTTGAACTTTCAGTACTTGTTCTATAATATCTCTAACACAACCTTCACCACCATTTTTATGTGATACATAATCTGCAAAATCTAAAACTTCCTGAACAGAATCTTTAGGGCAACAACTTAAACCAACAATTTTCATTGCAGGTAAATCAGGGATATCATCTCCCATGTAAATAGTTTTTTTTAAGTCAATCGAATTTTTTTTTGAATATTTAATCAATTCTGATTGTTTTTCATGGCATCCTAAGTAAACATTCAAAACACCCAATTGATTTAATCTATCTTTTACAGCTTTATTTGTACCACCGGTAATTACTGCAATATTAAAACCCTCCTCAAGAGCAGCCTTTACAGCGTATCCGTCTTTTGTATTCATTGTTCTAACCATTTCTCCATTTTCCATTATTGTGATGCTTCCATCGGTAAAAACCCCATCAACATCAAATATGAATGAGGTTATGTCACGAAATTTTTTTTTATAATCCATTTTTTGAACTTTTATAAATTGATTTTGAAATTTTCAAGTAAATTTCTTTCTCATTTTTATTTAAAACTGACAAATGCTTCTTTTGAGTTTCTTCATCATTTCTTATTGCTGGACCACTTTGTGTATCAATACAATTGTTGGTAAAACTACGATTAAATGTTTCATTGACTAAAGGATGTAATAATTTATATGACAAATTTGACTTTTTTAAGAGTTTTTGACTAATAGAAATTAGATGATTAGAAAAATTATTAGCAAATACTGCTGATGTATGAATTTTCAGCCTTTGCTTATCATTAATGTGATGCACAAGAGAACTAAATTTTTTTGAAAATTCTTTTAAAAAATCTAAATCATTTTTATATGCTGCGTCGATACAAATTGGGTATTCTTTTAAATTTAATTCAATCCCTTTTATGAAACTCTGAATAGGATAAAAAACCCCTTTTCTTTTTACACTCTTTATGTCATTAATTGATGATGCTCCTGAAGTATGTACTACAAGTGATTTAATATTTTTCAATTTTTTTGAAATAATACTTATTTGTTTGTCTGGGACTGCCAATATACATATATCAGATTCAATTTGGAATTGATAGTTGTCAAAGAATCTATTGTTTAGACGTATATTTTGGCCATTTTCACTTTTTCCTATCCACTGAACACATTTTAATGAACTGATTTTTTCAATCTTATTAAAAATATGTGTCCCCAAATTTCCAGCACCAATAATTGATACCCTTGTCATTATATAAATCTACAAATATCTATTTAGTTGTAGTTATCTTACTTCAAAATGGTTAATTTTGAAATAAAAAAATGACTGAAGAGCTCACATTTACTATGATTAAGCCTGATGCAGTGGAAAAAAAGCATATGGCTTCAATATTAAGTTTAATTGCAAATGCCGGATTTGAAATAATTGCTATTAAAATGAAAAAGTTAAAATTAAAGGAAGCAGAATCTTTTTACGGTATTCACAAAGAACAACCCTTTTTCTCAAATTTAATTTCATTCATAACAAGAGGCCCTGTCGTAGTGGCTGTACTAAAAAAAAATAATGCCGTTGAAGACTTCCGAAAACTTATTGGAAATACAAACCCTGAAAAAGCCGAAAATGATACAATTAGAAAAAGATTTGCAACTTCAGTTGGAGAAAATGCTATCCATGGTTCTGATAGTCTTGAAAATGCAAAAAACGAAATAAGTTTTCATTTCTCGGAAAAAGAAATTTTTTAACAAAGAATAATTTCTTCAATACATTCTTTTTTAAGTTCCTCATTTAACATTTTTACAATTTCTTCTTTTCCGTAGTTTAGTTCTTCTCTTAAAACCGAGGAATTAAGTTTTACATATAATTTTCTATTCGAAAGTTCAAGAGAATTAGTGTAAGATTTAATATTCTTACCCAGAAGCTTTTCCCAAATTTTATCAATTTTTACAGCATCTATTCCTGATTCTAAATTATTTTGTTTTATAAAACTCTTAACAACTTCATTAATTTTTTTCATAAACTCAATAATGTTTTTTGTAAACAAATATTACTCCTTTAGAGTCCATTAGTCTAAGTTCTTTTTTATTTAATTTAATAAGCTCTTCTTCCCAATAAAAATCATTTCTTAGATATTTAAAGAACACTTTATCTTTTTTAAAATTTAATGAAAAAAATAATGTATCATTATTAGAAAAAAAATCATTCACAGAATTTAAGCTCGAAATTACTTTTTTTCTATAACCTTTTTCGCCTTTTATTCCAAAAAAATCATATTCCTCAACATTTTTATAAAATTTTTTTTCTCCGTTTGGTGCAATTGCTTTTTCTATTAACCAAAAACCGTTTAATTCTTGAAAATTATGTTTTTTGTGATTTGAACAACAAAAGAAAATTGAAAATATAATAAATAATAGAATTTTCTTCATAATTTAAATATTTTGAATTCTTGGTTTGTTTGTTTTATAACTTCTTTTGTCCTTTGGTAATGTGTATCAGTTATGAAAAGTTGTCCAAAAGAGGATTCATTAACAAGATTTATAATCTTTTTAACTCTATTTTCATCTAACTTATCAAAAATATCGTCTAAAAGTAATATTGGTGTTACTAATAATGAATTTTTTATCATATCAAATTGTGCCAACTTTAAGGAGACTAAAAATGATTTTCTTTGTCCTTGACTTGCGAACCTTTTCATAGATTCGCCGTTTATTTTAAAGATTAAATCATCTCTGTGAACACCAACATTTGATTGCATAAGTTTTTTATCATATCCAAAAGAATTTTTTAATAATTCGCTGAATCCTAAATCACAATTTAATTGGCTTTTATAATCTATAGTTACATTTTCAACATTACCACTAATCTGCATATATCTTTTTATGAAATATGGACGAAAAGAACTTAAATATTTTTTTCTGGTGTTGTAAATCTTGGTTCCAAATATTGAGAGTTTATCGTCGTAAATTTCCAATGTACTTTTAATGATTTTTTCAGAAATTTCATTTTTTAAAAGTGAATTACGTTGTGAGATTAATCTAGTGTAATCTACAAGTGTTTTTAGATAAGTTTTATCTGATTGTGATATGAGTTTGTCAATAAAACCTCTTCTATTTACACTTCCCTCGTTAATTAAATCAATATCTGAGGGTGATATCATTACGACTGGAAGCAAACCAATATGGTCAGAAAATTTTTTATATTTTTTTCCATTTCTAATAAAAATTTTTGATTTTCCTTTAATCAATTTACATTCAATGGTTTCTGACATAGCATTAAGATCATAAATTCCTTTAATTTTTGAGAAATTTTTGTCGTGTGATATTGAGTCAGAATTAATACTTGAAAAATAACTTTTTGCCATCGATAAATGGTAGATTGCGTCTAAAGTATTGGTCTTACCAATACCATTATTTCCAACAAAACAATTTACAGGTTTGTCAAAAGAATATTTTGATTCCAAAATATTTTTATAGTTATATAGTTCCAGAAAATTTAATTTTAGAAAGCTCAATAGATAATTTTTTTAAAATTAAATTATTTTAAGATTAATTTTAATGGATTTGAAACAATTATAAAATTTTTATTTTAGCAGCTCAAAATTACAAATGGCTACATACAAAAAAAAAGGTAATAAGAGCAAAATTGATAGCAAAACCCTAATTGAGAATCAAAGCGCGACTGCTGAAGTTTTTACAAAATTAGATTCCTCCTCAAACAAAGCTCAATTGTGGGTTGCTAAAAATCAAAAATATATCTTTGGTTTCATATTAATTATTTCTTTGTTAATCTTATCTTATTTGGCATATAATAAGTATGTAAGTACCCCAAAAAATATTGAAGCAACAAATTTAATTTTTAAGCCCCAATCTTTTTATAAAAAAGCATTAGAAGATCCTGTACTGCAAGACTCATTATTTTTACTTGCGTTAAATGGTGACAACTATAATCCTGGATTTTTAGAAATCATTAAAAACTTTAAATCTACAAATGCAGCAAATATTTCTTTTTACAATGCTGGTATGATTTATCTTAAGTTGGGTGAATTTGATAAGGCTATTAAATTTTTAAATAAGTTTTCGTCTGATGATCCTATGCTTGCATCTTTATCTAAGGGTGGTATTGGTGATGCTTTCTCTGAATTAAACCAATATAAAGAAGCATTGGATTTTTATGAAAAGGCTGCTTACCATTCCAAAAATGGAATTACTACTCCAAGATATTTATTCAAAGGAGCTCAGGTTGCACTTTATTTAGGTGATAATAAAAAAGCAATTAAATTATTGGAATTATTAAAAAATGAATATAAATCATCAACGCAGGCAGCTTCAATAGAAGTATTGTTAGCCCAAGCTAAGCAAAAAGATGCTCAATAAAGATTACTCTGAATTAAATCTTGAATCGATTCCAAATATTGCTGGGAAAGAGGTTTTTATAATTGTTTCAACTTGGAACAAGAAAATTACTGATAAACTTTATGAAGGAGCTAAGTTTGTTTTAGAAAATAAAAAATGTATTATAAAAAAAGTTAAAGTCCCAGGAAGCTTTGAGCTAGTATATGCGTGTAAAAAAGCTCTTATAAAAAAACCACATGCAATTATCGCAATCGGATGTATTGTTAAGGGTGATACACCTCATTTTGATTTTATTTCAAGCTCTGTTGCTAACGGTATTTCTCAACTAAATCTAAAAGGAGAAGTACCTGTTGTTTTTGGAGTTATTACTGCAAATAATTACCAGCAAGCAGTTGAGAGATGTGAAGGTTTTAGCTATAAAAATAAGGGCGTCGAAGCAGCTGTTACAGCTATTAGTATGATAAACTTTACTGTTTAAAGAACTTTTTGGGTACAAAAAGCATCCCAAAGCATTCTCCATCTTCTTTTGTTAAATGTTTGTGGTGTATTTTATGTGCTCTTCTCACTGCCTTTGCATATCGATTATTTACTCTTTTCCAAATCTTAAATCTTTGATGAATAAAAATGTCATGAACAATAAAATAAGTAACTCCATATGCAAAAATTCCTATAGCAATGGCTAAACCGGGGAAAAAACTAAATTCACCCCACAAAATCACAAAAAAAGCACTAACAAATGCATAAAAAACAAAGAACAAGTCATTTCTTTCGAACCATGATTTTTTATTTTTAACATGGTGGTCTTTGTGTAAATTCCATAAAAACCCATGCATAATGTATTTATGGCTAAACCATGCCATTCCTTCCATTATTAGAAACGTACAAACAAAAATTAATATTTGAACAAATAAATTCAAGGTTTAGATTAAAGAAGATTGAATTGATATCTAATAAAACTACGTGCAAGTACATCAGCTTTTTGGTAATTTGCAACTCTTATTCTTTTAGATTTAATTTCAGTAGAGGGGGTTTTTTTTAGTTTTTTTAACAATCTCAAATAATATTTGTAGGCTGTGTATACTCCGAATTTTGATTCGTTAGGAAGTTGAAAAATACCCGTTTTACCTTGCTTGAAATCTTCTTTTATTTCATTTATAATCTTGGATTTAGAATATTCATCAAATGAATCTATATTAACATCTGGAAAATATAATCTGTTTAAATTTTCAGTATCAGATTTTAAATCTCTAAGAAAATTAACTTTCTGAAAAGCTGAACCTAGGTGCATAGCAGGTTTCTTTAACTTTTCGAAGAGTCTTTTATCCCCTTTAACAAATACCTTTAAACACATTAAACCAACAACATCAGCTGAACCATATATATAATCTTTATATTCTTTTTCTGTCTTATAATTTTTTTTTGACAAATCCCACCTCATACTAGTCATAAAGGATTTAATGTAATCAATATCAATATGGTATAAGTTCACAGTCATCTGAAAACTATTAAGGATAGGATTTAAACTAATTTTATTGGAAATTGCAAGGTAAAGTGATTCTTCAAAACGATCAAATAGTTCCATTTTGTTGTACGAATGAAATGTATCTACAATTTCATCAGCAAATCTAACAAAGCCATAAATGTTATATATATGAGTTCTGATGCTTGAGGAAAGCATCCTTGTAGCCAATGAAAAAGAAGTACTGTATGAATTTGTAACTATCTTACTACACTCATAAGAAACACTATCAAATAACTCTTTCATTATTAAAATTAATTGTAAATATAAATTTAATTTAGTTTGATTTGAAATTTTTGAATATTAGCACTGAGCCAATTTTCCAATTACTTGTTCTATAGAAGTAAATTTTGATACATTTTGCGGTAAAAACTTAACAAATTGTACTTGATATCCAAGAATCCAGAAATCACAATTCATATTTTTTAGTATCTCCTCATTAAAGTCATTTAAATATTCATCAATTTTCTCTTGATTCGGTTCAATAGTAAAATATGATATAAAAGTAATAGGTTCACCAATGTCAACTAAATTCTTTAAACTTTCAATTGGAACGGATTGTCCCAAAAAAACACATTGAAAACCATGATTCAAAACCTCATATTGTAAATATAAAAGTCCAAGCTCATGAATTTCGTTGTCTGGAAGAAAAAGCACAAATTTTCTATCATTTCTTTTTATTTTAGTTTGTTGTAGGTCTTCACATATTGAGTGAATTTTTTGTTTAATTAAACTTGTAATAAAGTGTTCGTGTGATGGGCTGATAGAATTTGTTTGCCAAAGTGTTCCTAACTCATTCATTAATGGTACAAATACATTTTTAAAAACTTCTCTAAACGAAAAGTTTTCTAATAACTCGCTAAAAGTTTTAGAAAAAAGTCTTTGATCGAAATTAATCATTGCTAATTTAAACAGACCTAATGACCAGTTATTAGAGTTTTTGTTTACTGTTAATTCAAGGATTTTTCTTGATATTTCATTTTCGTTGTAAGCAGCAATTTTTGATATTTTATGTCCATTATTGTAGAGAAGAGTTACATTTAAAAGTTTTTGAAGATTTTCAAGATTATACATTCGTATATTAGTATTTGTCCTTTCAGGTTGAAATAAGCTATATCTTTTTTCCCATATTCTGATAGTATGTGCTTTAATGCCTGATAAATGCTCTAAATTTTTTATATTAAAACTATTTTTAACGCGGTCCATTTGTTTAACAATTTTCAAACAATATTAAACAAAAATAAAATAATTTATATTAAAACAAAAAGTGTGCGCACGAGAGGAATCGAACCTCCACGGGATTTTAATCCCACTAGGCCCTCAACCTAGCGCGTCTACCAGTTCCGCCACGAGCGCTTGTTTTGGTTGTGACTTGGCTGGGGCTCGAACCCAGGACCCTCTCCTTAAAAGGGAGATGCTCTACCAGCTGAGCTACCAAGTCTTTTTTAAATGAATGCAAATATATATTCAATTTGATTATTTTCAAATGTAAAATATCATTAATATTTTAATTTACATTTGATAAATATTATGAGTAACGGAATTATTGTTTTTATGGGTTACATGGGTTCTGGAAAAACCAAACTTGGAAAGATGGTTTCAAAAAAATTAAAAATCCCCTTCTTTGATTTGGATGAAATAATTTCAAAAAAAGAGAATTTGAGTATAAATGAAATTTTTAGATTTAAAGGTGACAAGTACTTCAGAGATATTGAAAAAAAAACTTTACATCAAATATTAAACAGCGAAAATGAAATCGTTTTATCTCTTGGAGGTGGAACACCATGTTATTTCGACAACATCGATAAAATTATTTCAGCTACAAAAAATAATTTTTATCTAAATGCATCTTCCTCGGTTTTAGCAAAAAGACTTTTTAGTGAAAAAAATACTAGACCATTAATTTCTAGATTTAAATCATTTGAAGATTTAAAAATTTTTATATCAAAACATTTATTTGAAAGGGAACCATTTTACAGCAAAGCAAATTTCAGAGTAGAAAGCACTAATGAATACCAAAAAGTTGTAAAACAAATTTTAAAAAAAATTAGTTTAAATATGCAGTGAGCTTATTATTTTCAAAATTAACTTCAATGTTTTTATTAATTGATGTTGAAAATGAAAGACCCTTGAAGTCGGCTTTTATTGGAAACAATTTATGATTTCTGTTAATTAAAACAGCTGTTTTGCATTGCTTAAGTTTTACTTCTAAAAAATGTTTAACGACATATATTAGTGTTGTTCCCGTGTGAAGCACATCATCAACAATTGTAACCGAAACATTTTTATATATTTCATTTCCTAAAGATGTAATAATCTTCTTTTGAGGATTTTTTTTATCTACAATCACTTCACATAAAATTATTTCTTTATCGCAAATTATTTTCAAATTTTCAACAATTTTTTTTGCAACATGAAATCCATTTTTTGCAATACCGGCAATAAAAATTTTATTAAAATCTAAATTAGATTCTAATATTTGATACGCAATTCGTTCAATCTTTTTTTCAATTTCATCAGGCTTTAAAATAATTTCCTTCATCTTTTATAATTATTAATTCTTGTTTTCTAGGAACGAGATTAATTCTCTTCGATTTTTTTTTGTTGGTTTTCTTTCTGATTTTGGTGTTTTTAAAATTTTATTAGCAACTATTAAATTTTTCTTTTCCTTCATTTCTTGAGTTTCAATATTTTTATAATAATTACTAATTTTTTTATTTGAAATTCGATTATTTGGTAAATCAATTATCATAATATTATAAAAAATTTGATTTTTTCTCACCAAAATTTCATCAGAAATATAAACTTCTTTTGAGGCTTTTGCTTTAATTCCATTAAGTTTAATATTTCCTTTTTTACAACTAATTGCGGCTAAGCTTCTAGACTTAAAAAATCTTGTGGCCCATAAAAATTTATCTATTCTCAAGCTTATGAATTATAAAAATTACTAATGTTGTATCTTGCAAACAAATATACCAATGAAATATTATAAGTTTAATTTACTTGTTTTATTTGTTCTTTTTATGATTTTTTCATGTGAAGAAGAAAGGTTGGGATTTGTTAGTCAAGTCAGAGACTATAATGAACAAAAAACAACGGATAACGATTCAATATTATATTTTTTAAATACAATGTTTTACAATTATGAAGAGTATGAATCTTCAGGAAATAACGAGTTAGTTGATTTTAAAATTGATACAATACAAGGTGAGAACTCTGATAAAACTCCTTTAATTGATATGGTACAAGAAATATCATTTTCTGTAAGAGACAATAATGAAGATTACGTTGACCACAAAGCTTATGTTTTACAAATTAGAGAGGGAATGGGAGATTCACCAACAGTAGCTGACAGTGTTTTTGTAACCTATAAAGGAATGTTACTTAATTTATATGAGTTTGACAAAACACAAGTTCCAATATGGCTTGAATCCTTAACTGTTGTAAAAGGATTTAGTTCCTTAATGCCTTACTTAAAATCTGCGACTTACCAAATAAATTCTGATGGGACGTATGATTTTGATAATTTTGGAACTGCTGCTATTTTTTTCCCCTCAGCATTGGGTTATTATTCAAGAGCGCAATCGGCAATACCCCCTTACTCACCATTAATTTTTGTTGTTGATTTGCATACATTTAATCAAACGGATCATGATGGTGACTCAGTCCCTAGTTATTTAGAGGATATTGATTCAAATAGATATTTTGATGATGATACAGATGATGATGGTTTACCCAACTATCGTGATTTAGATGATGACGGAGATGGTGTTCCAACAAGACAAGAATATGATATTAATAATGATGGTATTCCAGATGACTCAGATGGTGATGGAACTCCTGATTATTTAGATGACAACTGATTTTTTTTTTCAATTAATTTTATTGTTTTTTCAACAATTGTTTCAGAATCAAGCCCATATTTTTTCATCAATAAGCGTGGCGTACCTGACTCACCGAAAGTGTCGTTTGTTGCAACATAAGATTGTATTGTAGGTTTTCTTTTTGAAAGAAATCCCGCAATACTTTCGCCTAAACCCCCTATGTAGTTATGTTCTTCACACGTAATAATTGCACCTGTTTTTTTTACAGACTCAAGAATTATATCTTCATCTAGCGGTTTTATCGTATGAATATTTATAATATCACAGCTAATACCTTTTTTGTTTAATTTCTTACATGCTTCCAGAGATTCCCAAACCAGATGTCCGGTGGCAACAATTGTTACATCATTGCCATTTTGTAATTTAATTCCTTTACCTATTTCAAATGGAATTTCAGTTGAAAAGTTTGGTACTTTTGGGCGCCCAAATCTTAGATAAACCGGTCCTAAAAAATTTGCAACTGCGTGGGTAGCTTTTCTAGTTTGTTCATAATCACAGGTATTAATTACAGTCATCCCAGGAAGCATTTTCATTAAACCTAAATCTTCCAAAATTTGATGAGTAGCTCCATCTTCTCCTAAAGTTATTCCAGCATGAGAAGCACATATTTTGACATTTTTATTTGAATATGCTATTGATTGACGAATTTGATCATATACTCTTCCAGTCGAAAAGTTTGCAAAAGTTCCTGTGAAAGGAATTTTACCACCTATTGTTAAACCTGCGGCAATACCCATCATGTTAGCCTCAGCAATTCCAATTTGGAAAAATCTTTCAGGAAAATTCTTTTTAAAATCTCCCATTTTTAAAGATCCAGTCAAATCAGCACAAAGTGCCACAATATTTTTATTAATTTTTCCAACTTCTAGCAGGCCAACACCAAATCCAGTCCTTGTATCAATTTTTTCATTGAACGAATAATTTTTTAAATCAGTAGTCCCCATGAGTTTCTTTATTTTGCGAAAGAGCATTTTTTAATTCTTCATCATTGGGTGCTTTACCATGCCAAGCGTGTGTATGCATCATAAAATCTACACCATTTCCCATAATAGTGTGCAATAAAATCGCTATTGGTTTTTGTTTTTTAGTTTCTTTTTTAGCAATATCCATAACTTCAATAATGTTAGATATATTATTACCATCATCAACTTCAAATACAATCCAATTAAATGACTCCAGTTTTTTCTTAAGATTACCTAAAGAGAGGACATCTTCAGTTGAACCATCAATTTGTTGTTTATTATAATCAATAGTGGATATTAAATTATCGACTTTTTTTGAACCGGCATACATGATTGCTTCCCAATTTTGACCCTCTTGTAATTCACCATCACCATGTAGACTATACACTATTGATTTATCTCCATTAAGTTTTTTTGATAAACACGCACCGATAGCCACAGAGAGTCCTTGACCTAAGGAACCAGAAGAAATCCTGACACCAGGAAGCCCCTCGTGGGTAGTTGGATGCCCCTGAAGTCTAGAATTAATTTTTCTAAAGGTTGAAAGCTCAGAAATTTCAAAAAAACCATTTCTTGCAAGAACACTATAATATACCGGTGAAATATGTCCATTTGATAAAAAAAACAAATCCTCGTGTTCTCCATCCATGGAGAATTGATTTTTCGAATTCATTACATGAAAAAAAAGTACTACAAAAAATTCAGCACAACCAAGAGATCCACCTGGGTGGCCTGAATTTACTCCATGAACCATTCTCAAAATATCTCTTCTGACTTGAGGCACTAATTCTTCTAATTTTTTGATATTTTTCACAATTGTAAAAGTAAAGTTTTGAATTAAATTATATCCTTGGGTACTTTTTTTTTTCAAAAAATTAATAAACATTTTTAATAAGTAGCGATATATTAACTTTAAAACCTAATTTAAACTTGTGGAATTTGTATTAAATCACAGATGTAAAAAAACTAGTGCAAGAGCAGGAGTAATTAAGACAGACATGGGGTTAATAAAAACACCAATTTTTATGCCTGTCGGGACAGCTGCAACTGTTAAAGGAATCCATCAAAAAGATTTAGATGAAGATATTTGTCCTGATATAATACTAGCAAATACGTATCATCTTTTTTTAAGACCTGGTACAGAAATAATTAAAGGCGCGGGAGGTATTCATAAATTTATGAGCTGGGAAAAACCAATTTTGACTGACAGTGGTGGATATCAAGTTTATTCATTATCAAAAAAAAGAAAGATTAGCGAAGAAGGTGTTTCATTTCAATCACATATTGATGGGTCAAGATGTTTTTTTTCTCCCGAAAATGTTATTGATGCGCAAAGGGCAATAGGATCAAATATAATTATGGCATTTGATGAATGTCCACCGTATCCTTCCACTAGTCCATATATAAAAGATTCAATGGAATTGACACACAGGTGGCTTGAAAGATGTATAAAAAGATTTGATGAAACAAAAAAAATGTATGAACAATCGCAAGTTCTTTTCCCCATTGTTCAGGGAGGTACCTCAAAATATTTTAGACAAAAATCAGCCGAATACATTGCAAAAAAAAATTTATTTGGTAATGCAATCGGTGGTCTGTCAGTTGGTGAGCCATCAGATTTAATGTATGAGATGGTAGAAATTACAAACAAAATATTACCATATGATAAGCCAAGATATCTTATGGGTGTTGGAACCCCAATCAATATATTAGAAAATATTTCCTTAGGTGTTGATATGTTTGATTGCGTGATGCCAACTAGAAATGCTAGAAATGGAATGCTATTTACATCAGAGGGTTTTATTAACATAAAAAATAAAAAATGGGAGAAAGATTTTTCATTGTTAGACTCTAATGGGAATAGTTTTGTTGATGAGATTTACACCAAAGCTTATTTAAGGCATTTGTTTGTTACTAATGAGATGCTAGGAAAACAAATTGCAACGCTTCACAATTTGAATTTTTATCTTTGGCTGGTGAGAGAATCAAGAAAAAAAATATTAGACAATAATTTTTATGAGTGGAAAGAAAAAATGGTAAAAAGCATGAACAATAGACTCTAAATGAAAACACTCGACCTATATATTATAAAGAACTATTTCAAGACTCTAATTGTTATGTTAACTATGTTTATTCCAATAAGTGTTTTAGTCGATCTATCTCAAAATATAGATAAGTTTAAACAGCATGATCTTTCGTTTAATGAAATTTTGATTCATTATTATGATTTCGTTTGGGTATTTGGATACATGCTTTTCCCAATATTCTTATTTCTCTCTGTTATTTGGTTTACTTCAAAACTAGCAATGAATTCTGAAATAATTGCGATTTTGAGTTCTGGAATTTCATTTTATCGTTTTTTATTTCCATTTGTAATTTCTGCATGTATTGTTACAGTTATTGCTTTTTTTTCAAGTATGTTCTTCGTTCCAAATGCTAGCAAGAATTATAATGATTTTGAATATAAATTCATTAACAAGTCCAAAAAAATTAGAAAAACTGAAAATATTTATAAACAAATTAGCGACGATGATTTTATTTACGTTAGTAATTATAATTCTAATAGAAATATTGGATATAATTTTGCTTGGGAAAGTTTTGATGGCAATAAATTAAAATATAAAATAAATGCACAAAATATAAGATGGATAGAAAAAGATACTATTCACAGATTAACAAATTTTTTTGAAAGAAAAATTATTAATAATAAAGAAATAATTAGATTTAAAAAAAGACTTGATACTTTGCTTCCCATTGATCTTGAATCAATTTCTCCGACAATTTATAAAGCGCAAACCTTGAATTTTTTTGAACTAAATGAATTCATTGACTTTGAAAATAAAAATGGTAGTCCATTAATAAACCAACATTTATTTGAGCGAAATAAAAGGTGGTCAATTCCTGTTTCTGCACTAATTTTAACAATTATTGCTGTAGCTGTATCTTCATTTAAAAAAAGAGGAGGGATTGGTTTAAACCTAGCAGCAGGAATAATCATCGCTTTTATATATATTTTTTTCGACAAAATTTTTGAGGTAATGGTTGAAAAATCGAATTTTAGTCCTTGGATAGCAGCTTGGACTCCAAATTTCATATTTTTTCTGATTTCTATTTATATGTTGAAAAATGCAAAAAAGTAAATTTAAAAGTTTATTACATTATCATTTTATCGTATTTATTTTTGGCTTCACAGCAGTTCTTGGTGCGTTGATTTCGTTAGACGCAACCCCATTAGTGTGGTATCGCATGGTTATTGGAACATTAGGCTTAGGAATTGTATTATTCATTTTAAAACAATCTTTTATTGTTTCTAGAACTATTTTTTTTGTTGCAATTTTAAGTGGAATAATGATTTCTTTACATTGGATCACATTCTTCGGTGCCGTAAAGCAATCAAGCGTTTCATTGACTCTATCCGTATTATCATCGGGAGCATTTATAACTTCATTATTAGAACCTATTTTTTATAAAAGAAAAATAATTTTATATGAGGTCTTGTTTGGATTATTAATAATAATTGGTTTGATACTTATATTAAACACTCAAATTGATAATTTAAGGGGATTTGTTTATGCAATAATTTCAACATTTCTAGCAGTTGGTTTTACTTTAATTAATGGAAAATATGTTAACAAAACAAACCCATATGTTTTGTCTTTTTATGAATTACTTGTCGGTAGTTTAGTTGTTAGTATTGTTATAATAATTGGCGGTGGTTTTTCAGTTGAGTTTTTCATGATTAGTAGAGAAGATTTGATTTGGATTGTAATTTTAGCATTAATTTGCACATCTTACGCATTTGTAATTTCAATAGTTGTTATGAGAGAATTGTCACCATACTCAATTATGTTAGGAATTAATATGGAGCCTGTTTATGGGATATTGTTGGCCATAATCATTTTTGGTGAAAAAGAGAAAATGAGCCCTACTTTCTATTTTGGTTTGTTTATAATTTTAATTTCAGTCTTATTAAACGGCTATTTAAAAATTTTCAAATCAAAATAAGTTAGTTTTTATCAGCATTCAAAATAATTATATTTGTATTTAATATTAGATTCATGGAATATCTTGATTTTGAACAACCAATCAAAGAGCTTGACCAACAATTAAAAAAGTGTCAAAATATTGGTGAAGAAAGTGATGTTGATGTTACACAAACATGTAATAATATTAATAAAAGACTTGAAGTTTTAAAGAAGGAAATTTACTCTAATTTAACTCCATGGCAAAGAGTTCAAGTATCTAGACATCCATCTAGACCTTACACATTAGATTACATAAAAGCTATAACTAATGATGTTTTTTTAGAACTTCATGGAGACAGAAATTTTAGTGATGATAAAGCAATCATTGGTGGTCTTGGTAAAATTAATCAGCAGAGTTTTATGTTCATTGGTCACCAGAAGGGATATAACACCAAAACAAGACAATATAGAAACTTTGGAATGGCAAACCCTGAGGGATACAGGAAAGCACTTAGATTAATGAAATCAGCTGAAAAATTTAACATACCTATAGTTTCGTTTATTGACACGCCTGGAGCCTATCCTGGGCTTGAAGCTGAAGAAAGAGGTCAAGGAGAGGCAATAGCCAAAAATATATTCGAAATGTCACATTTAAAAACCCCGATTATAATAATAGTCATTGGAGAAGGCGCTTCAGGAGGAGCTTTGGGAATTGGAGTTGGGGACAGGATATACATGCTTGAAAATACATGGTATTCTGTAATCTCTCCAGAGTCTTGTTCATCAATTTTGTGGAGAAGTTGGGAAAATAAAGAACAAGCTGCAGATGCATTGAAGCTTACCGCCAAAGACATGAAAAAGCAAAAATTAATTGATGCAATAATTAAAGAACCTGTTGGAGGCGCACATTCAGATAGAAACTTAATGTTTGATACTGTAAAAAAATCAATATTAAAAACTTTTGATGAATTAAAAGATGTCCCAAAACAAAAACTAATAGACTTAAGAAGAAAAAAGTTTTTTTCTATGGGTGTTTTTAATGGTTAATTTTATTTATTAACATTTTTCAAAAAATTATTAACTTTTGATGTTTGTTATTTTCTGGAGGATTTTTCTATCAATTTATTAGTTTAGTGGTGTGGAAAAAAAACAATTTTCAAGTTCTATTAACAAAATAATTCCTGTAGTAAAACTTCAACAGGGAAAGTTGCCACCTCAGGTTTTAGACTTCGAGGAAGTAGTCCTAGGAGCAATGATGATTGATAAAAAAGGTGTTGACGAAGTAATTGATATACTGAACCCTGAAGCTTTTTATAGTGAATCTCATAACTTAATTTTTACTGCAATGGTAAAATTATTTGAGGAAACAAAACCAATTGACTTATTAACAGTTTCATCTCAATTAAAAAAAGAAAATAAATTAAATCAAGTTGGTGGTGATTTTTATTTAATTCAACTAACTAAAAAAGTTTCATCATCTGCTCACATAGTTTACCATGCAAGAATTATTCTTCAAAAATATATACAACGAAGACTTATAAAAATTTCAAATGAAATTATTGAAGATGCTTATGACGAGACTAAGGATGTATTTGATATGTTAGATAATGCTGAATCAAAATTATATGAAGTTACTCAAGGAAATATTAAAAAAACTACTGTACAAGCCCGTGATTTAGTAATTCAAGCAAAAAATAAAATTGAAGAAATTGCGAATAAAGAAGGTATGAGTGGAGTCCCATCTGGTTTCACAAAAATTGACAAAATAACTTCAGGATGGCAAAATAGCGATTTAATTATCGTCGCTGGTAGACCTGGTATGGGAAAAACTGCTTTTACACTCACTATGGCAAGAAATATTGCAATAGATCAAAAGATTCCAATTGCTTTTTTCTCATTAGAAATGTCATCTGTACAATTAATCACTAGACTTATTTCTTCAGAAACAGGTTTATCATCTGATAAACTTAGAACTGGAAAATTGGAAGACCATGAATGGAAGCAATTAAACGTAAAAGTTTCTGAGCTTGAAAATGCTCCATTATATATAGATGATTCCCCTTCACTATCAATTTTTGATTTAAGAGCAAAAGCGAGAAGACTTAGTTCACAATTTGGAATTAAAATTATTGTTATTGATTATTTACAGCTGATGACACCAGGAGGAAGTAACAAATCTGGAAACAGAGAGCAAGAAATATCAACAATTTCAAGAAATTTAAAAGCATTAGCTAAGGAGTTAGATATTGCGGTTATCGCTTTATCCCAATTATCAAGAGCAGTTGAGACTAGGGGTGGTAGTAAGCGTCCTCAACTTTCTGATTTAAGAGAATCTGGTGCGATAGAACAGGATGCAGATTTAGTAACTTTTATTTACAGGCCAGAATATTACAAAATGGATGAATGGGATGATGATGAAAGAACTCCTGCAAGTGGCCAAGCGGAATTTATCATTGCTAAACACAGAAACGGTGGTCTAGATAGTATAAGACTTAAATTTGTTAAGGGCATTGGTAAATTTGAAAATTTAGATGATTTTTCAAACCAACAACAGTACTTCTCAAAAATAAATTACAACAAGGATTTTAATGATAATGATGTCCAAGAAGGTAATTTTTTTGATAAAAAAAGTGAAGATGACGTGCCTTTTTAATTTAAAAAAGTCTATTTAATTTTTTCAATAATTGCTTTGAAAACATCGGGGTGATTCATTGCTATGTCAGCCAAAACCTTTCTATTCAATAAAACATTTTTTTCTTGAATCTTATTAATTAGTTCGGAGTATGACATTCCATATAACCTTGCACCTGCATTAATCCGTAGTATCCATAAAGATCTAAAACTACGTTTTTTATTTCTTCTATCTCTGTAAGCGTATAGCATTCCTTTTTCAAATGCATTTTTTGCAATTGTCCAAACATTTTTTCTTCTTCCAAAATAACCTTTGGTTTTCTTAAAAATCTTTTTTTTTCTTGCTTTTGTAGCGACAGAGTTAACGGATCGTGGCATTTTTTATTATTTTAATCTTAGTTGTTTTTTTACATTTTTTACATCACTGTCATCAACCAATGTACTGTGTGTAAGTTTCAGTTTTCTTTTATTTGACTTTTTTGTTAGGATATGGCTTTTGAATGCGTGTTTCCTTTTGATTTTTCCGCTGGATGTTAGTTTAAATCTTTTTTTTGCACTTGATTTTGTTTTCATTTTTGGCATGGCTTCGATTATTTTTTTGGATTTATTAGCATTATCATTCTTTTTCCTTCGAGTTTTGGTAATTGTTCAACTTTTCCATATTTCTCTAAATCTTGCGCTAATCTAAGCAATAAAATTTGTCCTTGTTCTTTAAAAATTATTGAACGCCCTTTAAAAAAGACAAAAGCCTTTAATTTAGCACCCTCCTCCAAAAATTTTACAGCATGTTTTTTCTTAAATTCATAATCATGATCGTCAGTCTGTGGTCCGAACCTAATTTCTTTGATTATAACTTTTGAGGCATTTGATTTAATTATTTTTTCTTTTTTTCTTTGTTCATAAAGAAACTTCTTATAGTCAATAATTTTACATACGGGCGGTACTGCATTTGGAGAAATTTCAACCAAATCTAGTTCAAGCTTACTTGCTTTTGATAGTGCAGAATTTAAACTGTATATTCCCATTTCAACATTTTCACCAACCAGACGTACTTCATTGCTTCGAATTTTTTCGTTGATTCTGTGTTTGTCTTCTTTTATTATTCTTGAAGGTCCTCTGCTTCTTCTTCTTCTTATAGCTATGACTTAAAATTTAGAGTTAATAAAGGGTTTAATTTCATTATTTATATCGTACTTAATAGTCTTTATGAAATCATTAATTTCCATTGTACCAAGATTTTCACCACCATACTTTCTTACTGAAATTTTCTTATATACTTCTTCTTGATTTCCAATAATTATCATGTAAGGCGTTTTTTCAATCTCCGCTTGACGAATTTTTTTACCAATTGTCTCGTTTCTATTATCAACGAAGGCGCGAATTTCGCTATTTTCTAATAAAACTGAAACTTTTTTCGCGTATTTTTCAAATTTATCGCTAATACATAAGATTTTCACTTGAGTGGGGGTTAACCAAATTGGGAAATTTCCTCCTGTGTGTTCTATCAAAATCGCTACAAACCTTTCCATACTTCCAAAAGGTGCTCTATGAATCATTACAGGTCTTTCAAATTCATTTCCCTCAGATTTATATTTTAAATCAAACCTTTCTGGTAAATTATAGTCAACCTGAATAGTTCCTAGTTGCCAACTCCTGCCAAGTGCATCTTTGACCATAAAATCAAGTTTGGGGCCATAAAAAGCAGCTTCTCCCTTTACAACCTTGAAATCAAGTTTCTTAAACTCAGCTGCTGAGATAATTGCCTTTTCAGCTTTATCCCATGAATTTTCATCACCAATATATTTTTTATCGTCATTATAATCTCTCACCGAAACTTGAGAAACGAAATTTTCAAAACCAAGTGACTTAAAAACATATAAAACAAGATTTATTACACCAACAAACTCATCATGCAACTGCTCAGGAGTACAAAATATGTGTGCATCATCTTGTGTAAAACCCCTAACTCTTGTAAGACCATGTAGTTCACCACTTTGTTCGTATCTGTAAACAGTTCCGAATTCTGCATATCTTACAGGTAAATCACGGTAGCTCCACATTGATGATTTAAATATTTCACAATGGTGGGGACAATTCATTGGCTTGAGCAAAAATTCTTCATTTTCATTAGGTGTTTTAATTGGCTTAAAACTGTCATCACCATATTTATCATAATGTCCTGATGTTATAAAGAGTTGTTTATTTCCAATGTGAGGTGTAATTACTTGCTGGTATCCTGCTATTTTTTGGGCTTTACGTAAGAAATTTTCTAATCTAAACCTTAAATCAGCGCCTTTTGGTTTCCACAGCGGAAGACCTTGACCAACATTTTTTGAAAAAGTAAACAGATCTAACTCTACGCCTAACTTCCTATGGTCCCTTTCTTTTGCTTTTTCTAATAAATCTAAGTATTCAACTAGCATTTTTTTCTTGGGAAATGAAATACCATATATCCTTGTGAGTTGTTTATTGTTTTCATCTCCCTTCCAATAAGCACCAGCAACATTTAATATTTTTACTGCTTTAATAATTGATGACTCAATAATGTGTCCACCTTTACATAAATCGCAAAAACTATCGTGATAACAAAAGGTTATTTCACCATCATTTAAATCATTTAAAAGTTCAATTTTATATTCATTTTTTTTATCTGTGTAATATTTAATTGCTTCACTCTTGGAAATATTTTTCAAATAAAAATTATGTTTTTCTCGAGCAATTTCCAACATTCTTTTTTCAATTTTTGGAAAATCATTTTCTGAAATTTTATTTTCTTCTAGATCAACATCATAATAAAATCCATTTTCAATTGGTGGACCAATGGTTAATTTGATTCCAGGATATAATTCTTCTAACACTTGCGCCATTATGTGCGATGATGAATGCCAAAATGATTTTTTTCCTTCAAAGTCATCAAAAGTGAATAAATTAATCTTTCCATCATTTGATAATGGAGAATTTGGTTCAATTAATTCATTGTTATATTTTACTGCTAACAATGATTTACCTAGGCCTAAACTTATCGATTTTGCAATATCCAGCGGAGTTATTCCACTATGCATTACTTTATGATTTCCATCTGGAAAGGTTATTCTAATTTCTTTACTCATTTAAAACAAATATAAATCAATGTTAAATATTAATGGATTTTAATTTTTTTCATTAAAAAATCCTTTCATTAAGAGTTTTATACCCTTAAACCCGGATAATATTGATATTAAACAAATTATTAGAGAAATTCCTAATATTGGAAGAAAAAATGGATGGTCTTGATTTTTAAATGAAGATGTTAGAATAATTGGACCTAAGAACGCTAACAAGATTGCATAAAAAATAAATTTTAGGCCATTAATTATATGGACTTTCTTCATTTATTTTTTAATGCTGACGAATACAAAGACTTTTCTAAATTTTTTTTGATTTCTGCCAAAAACTCTTGGGTAGTTAAATAATCTTTTCTTGTCATCTCTTCCTTATGAATTAACATTGCCAAGTCTTTCGTCATTTTTCCTTTTTCAACTGTTTTAATACATACTTTTTCAAGTGTTATGCAAAACTCCCTCAGGTCACGATTATTATCTAGTTTTGCTCGATGAGCCAGTCCTCTTGTCCATGCAAAAATTGATGCTATAGGATTTGTTGAAGTTTCTTTTCCTCTTTGAAATTCTCTGTAATGTCTAGTAACAGTACCATGTGCAGCTTCAGCTTCAAGAGTTTTGCCGTCGGGTGTAACTAATGTTGATGTCATAAGCCCAAGTGAGCCAAAACCTTGTGCGACAGTGTCGGACTGAACATCGCCATCGTAATTTTTACAAGCCCAAACAAAACCACCATCCCATTTCATGGCAGCTGCAACCATGTCATCAATTAATCTGTGCTCATACTTTATTCCCAAAGATTCAAACTGGTCCAAGAATTCATTTTCGTAGATCTCTTGAAAAATATCTTTAAATCTTCCATCATATGACTTCATAATTGTATTTTTTGTTGACAAATAAAGAGGCCATTTTTTACTAATTGCTCTATTCATACAAGATCTTGCAAAGCCATATATTGAAGAATCAAGGTTGTACATGCTCATTGCAACACCAGGCTCTTCAAAGTCATAAACCTTCCAAACCTTAGAATTTCCACCATTTTTTGGTGTAAATGTCATGGTTAAAGTACCAGCTTCATTAATAAGGGAGTCAGTCGCTCTGTATTGATCACCAAATGCATGTCTTCCAATGCATATAGGCTTGGTCCAACCTTGAACATACCTAGGAACATTTTTCATTATTATTGGTTCACGAAAAACTGTACCACCCACAATATTTCTTATTGTTCCATTAGGTGAGCGCCACATTTTTTTTAAACCGAACTCTGAAACTCTATTTTCGTCTGGAGTTATTGTAGCACATTTAATACCTACATTGTGTTTTAAAATTGCATTAGCAGCGTCAACAGTTACTTTATCGTCAGAAGAATCTCTTGAAATAATACTTAAATCATAATAATGAAGCTTTATGTCAAGGTATGGAAGAATTAGTTGTTTTTTTATGAAATCCCAAATCACTCTTGTCATTTCATCACCATCGATTTCGACAACAGGATTTTTAACTAAAATTTTAGACATGTTTATTTTTCGATTTTAAACTTACTCTCTTTAATTTTTGCTTTTTTCCCGGTAAGTTCCCGAAAGTAATAAATTCTAGAACGCCTTACTTTGCCACGATTATTAACTTCAATTTTTTTAATTCCTGGAAGTTTGATAGGAAAAATTCTTTCAACTCCAACAGTACCAGAAATTTTTCTTACAGTAAATGTTTTGGTTGCACCACTTCCTTTAATTTGGATTACAACGCCTTTGAATAATTGTGTTCTAACTTTTTCTCCCTCACGAATTTCATAATATACTGTAACTGTGTCACCAGCTTTAAACTTAGGGAAATCTTTATTTGGTAAAAATTCATTCTGAACATATTTAACTAAATCTTCCATTATTTAAATATTAAATTAAAAGCTAAAAACGTTCACGACTATCGTCAGAGGTTTATTAGCGAATGCAAATATACATTTTATCAAAAAAAAACAGCAACTGATGTTTTTTTAATTTTAAAGATCATTTTTTCTTGATGAAAGTTCAATTGACTTTTTGTCTCTCCATTTTTCTATCTCGGATGAGTTACCAGATAAAAGAATTTTAGGCACTGTCATCCCTTTATAATTTTCTGGTCTAGTATAAATTGGAGCAGAAATTAGACCATCCTGAAAAGAATCGTTTAAAGCAGAAGTTTCATTTCCAATCCCACCTGGCAATAAACGAATTATACTGTCGCAAAAAACTGCAGCTGGCAGTTCTCCACCTGTTAAAACGTAATTCCCGATGGAAACTTCATGAGTAATCAAATAATCCTTAACTCTTTGATCAACTCCTTTGTAGTGGCCACATACAATAATAATATTCTTAAACAATGAAAATTTATTAGATAACTTTTGATCTAATTGTTTACCACTTGGAGTCATAAGTACAATTGCATCGTATGATGTTTTACTTTTTAATTGGCTTAAACAATTTTCAATAGGCTCAATCATAAGAACCATACCTGGACCACCACCATATTGGTAGTCATCAACTTTTTTGTGTTTACTTTTTGAGTAGTCTCTTAAATTGTGAAAATGAACTTTGACAACTCCACTTTCAATAGCTCTTTTTATAATTGATGAACTAAATGGACTCGAAATAAGCTCTGGAATAACACTTATAATATCAATTCTCATGGACTTCAGACTTATTCAAATATAAATCTCATTTTTTCCCCATTTTTGTTCATAAATTCCAATTCAAAAATTGAATTAAGTTCGATTTTGTTTAAATCTTCTTTATCATAAATTGAATTTCCATTTATTGAAATAAGTATGTCACCAGTTTTTATTCCTCTGGAATACAACCTGTTATTTTGTAAGTCTGAAATAACCAAACCGTTTTGTCCATTGAATTTTTTGGTTTCATTTTCGTTCATATTTCTAACTCTCATTCCATAAAATAAAACGTATGGTGTTTTTTTGAGTTTAACTTCAAAATTTAAAACTTCACTATTTCTAATAACAGTAACATTTACAATATCACCAGGTCTTTTCGTATTTAAATATCCTGTTAAATCTGAAAATTTTTTGATATCTGCATTATCTACTTTAATAATTACATCTTTTTCTTTTATTCCAGCTTCGTAGGCACCCATGTTTATTTCTAATCCACTAACAAAAAAGCCTTCAGTTTCAGTTGAGTTAAGTTGATCTGACAATCTTGAGTTTAGTCCCACACCATTAACTCCAAGTAGTGCTTTTTGAACATTTCCAAACTCAACCAAATCTTCATAAATTTTTCTTGCAATATTGCTTGGAACTGCAAATGAATATCCAATAAAAGTACCTAATCCGTTACTTGTTATAGCTGTATTTATTCCAATTAAATCACCTTCAAGATTAACCAAAGCACCTCCACTGTTTCCAGAGTTAACAGCAGCATCAGTTTGAATAAATGATTGATTTTTACCATCATAATCGCTCAAATCCCTTGATTTTGCACTAATAATTCCAGCCGTTACCGTTGAGTTGAGATTGTATGGATTTCCGACAGCTAATACCCATTGTCCAACATCAGTTTGATCAGAATCTGCAAACCTGATGTATGGGAATATCTTTTCATTTTCAATTTTTAAGACTGCGATGTCTGCATTTTCATCTGATCCAATTAGTTGAGCTTCAAAAACTTTATTGTCGTTAGTAGTAACTTGAATCTCATTTGCACCTTTAATAACGTGATTATTTGTTAAAATATAACCATCGCTTGAAACTATTACTCCAGATCCCATACCAATTCTTGGATACTCCTTTGATGGTGAGTTGTAAAAAAAGTCCCATAAACTCCCAAATTGATTTCCTCTCGATGTACTTTTATTTGTAATATGAACGACTGCATCAATAGTTTTTTTTGCCGCAAATGTAAAGTCAGTTTCGGTATTGATTGTTTTTTTTACTGGAACAGAGAAGTTTGTATTATAAATTACTGGTTCATTAATATTTTTTTTTGATGATTTACTCAGAAATAAAAAAGTAAATGATGATATAACAAAAATCATCAAACAGAGTCCTAAAAGCTTCAAGATATTTTTCATTGTTATTTTTTTGTTCAAATATATATTATGTGAATTTATTCGAAAAGGTATTTAACTGATTTTTAACAAAAGAGATAGCCTTCAAAATAACTATATTTGATAATGCGACTGCCATTTGTTAAATACAACGGTACTGGAAATGATTTTATAGTAATTGATAATAGAAAAAATATTTTTTCTTCACTAAATAAAAATCAAATTTCAAATTTATGTAACAGAAACTTCGGTATTGGAGCTGATGGTATAATTCTAATTCAGGACGATGAGGACTCTGATTTTAATATGATTTATTATAATTCTGATGGTAATATTGGTACATTTTGTGGCAATGGTTCTCGGTGTGCTGTTCATTATTCTAAATTAATTGGAATGCTAAATCATGAACCCAAATTTAAATTTCATGATGAAATTTATACAGCTGAAGTAAATGAGAATCTAGTATCGATTCATTTCCCTAATATAAAGAATTGGCAAATCAAAGATGATAATATTTTTATAAATACAGGTTCTCCTCATCACGTTCTTTTTAAAGAAGATATAGGTTTTATCGATGTTGATATATTGGGAAAAAAATTATGTGAAAATTCAATTTTTACTTTGGAGCACACAAATGTAAATTTTGTTTCAATCAACAGTGAAAAATCAATAAGTGTAAGAACCTATGAAAGGGGTGTTAATGCAGAAACACTCTCATGTGGAACTGGAGTTGTTGCATCTGTGTTATCTTCAGACATTAATAATTACATATCAAATAAAGAAATTTTAGTAAAAACCAAAGGAGGGGATATCATTGTTTCTTTCAATAAAAAAAATGAATATTACGAAAATATTATTATGAGTGGTAAAGTTCAAAATGTTTATTCTGGAATAATTAATCTTTAACTAATGAAACCAAGTTTTATTAAGTTTTTCTTGTTTACAATGATAATATCACTATTAGTTATAATTGGTATTTTTAGTAAGATTTTTTTTACTTCAAATACATCCTTTAAAACTTCCTCTAAAGAAATTTTTATACCATCTGTTGATACAAAAAACTCTGCATATGATTCTATAATTTTTCTTGTGGATAATCTTAATTTTTTCAGAAAAGCCGCTGAACTTAAAAAATTTAACCCTAGCCCTGGCAGATATATTTTAAAAAAAGGGATGTCAAACAATGAAATAATAAATAATCTACGATCAAAAAATAAGCCTTTAAATCTAACTTTTAATAACAAACTAACCATTGCTCATTTTTCATCTCACGTGAGTAACTTTATTGAGCCTGACAGCATTTCAATCATTGAATCTTTTTATGATAAAACTTTTTTAATCGCTAACAATTTGAATAAGCAAAATGTTTTTTCAATTTGTTTACCAAATACTTATCAGTTTTTTTGGAATACGTCGGCGAATCAATTTAGAGATAGGATGCTTAAAGAGTATAATAAATTTTGGAATAAGAAAAGAGAGGAAGCTAGAAAAAAAATTAATCTTACAAGAACAGAAGTATCAATTTTAGCATCTATTGTTCAGATGGAATCATACAGAAATGATGAAAGAAAAATGGTCGCAAAAGTTTATTTAAACAGATTAAAAAAAAGAATGAGATTGCAAGCCGATCCAACAGTCATATTCGCAAAAAGAAATAAACTTAATAATTACAATTTAAAAATAAATAGAGTTTTGTATGAAGATTTAAAAATAAATTCACCATACAATACTTACATGTTTAGAGGATTACCACCAGGTCCTATATGTATGCCTGATATCAGCTCAATTGATGCGGTTTTGTTTCCATCAAATCATAACTATTTATATTTTGTAGCAGATCCTTTAAGAGCAGGATACCACAACTATGCCACGAATTTAATCTCACACAATAAAAATAAAAAGGTTTATACAGATTGGCTTAAAACTAAAAAAAACTCATTTTAAATCCTTAAAAAGGAAAAAATCGTGGGTTTTCGATTTATAGATGGTTTATTTTTTTTCCAAAATGATATTCTATCGGTTTTAATGAATTCAGAATCACATGTTAAGTTTGTTGCGATACTCAATAATGTTGAGTCTTCTAATGTCTCACACATATCATCAAATAACGACTCATTTCTGTATGGAGTTTCAATAAATATTTGAGTCTGATTATTTTTTGATGATTGTCGTTCGTAAAACTTAATTTTTGATTTTCTTCTTGACTTTTCTATTGGTAAGTATCCGTTAAAGGAGAATGATTGTCCGTTAAGCCCTGATGACATTGATGCCAATAAAATAGATGAAGGTCCAACTAGAGGAATAACTTTAATATTTTTTTTATGAGAAAAATAAATTAATCTCGAACCGGGGTCAGCTATGGCTGGACATCCTGAATCAGTAATTAACCCCATGTCATTCCCATTTAGTAAAATTTCAATTATATTTTGAATTTCATTTTCAGTGGAATTTTTATTTAAAATATGAACAGTCAAATTTTTTTGACAAATTTTAGAAGAAATTTTTTTTATATATAATCTTCCAAATTTTTCATTTTCAAAAACAAAACAATTAAGAGATTTAATAATTTTTTTTGTTACTTCAGGGATTACATCTGTGCACGAATTAACACTTAATGTATTGGGAATTAAATAAAGCTTACCAAAACTACTTTTGTACATGATTAAAGCAATTAGGTTTTAAAAATCAAAAAATTAGTTTGAAAGTTTTTTTGTTAAATCCTCAACATATTTTCTGAACTGCTTATCAGTAAAAGCAAGGTTGTCAACAGTTTTACATGCATGCAAAACAGTGGCATGGTCACGGTGGCCAATTTTAGCTCCGATACTCGCTAATGAGGCTTTTGTCATTTTTTTAGAAAAAAACATTGCAAGTTGTCGAGCTTGAACTATATGACGTTTTCTTGTTTTTGATTGTAGCGTAGTTACGTCCATTTGAAAATATTCTGATACTATTTTTTGGATGTGATCAATTGATATTTCTCGTTTAGTATTTCGTACAAATTTTTCAACTATTTGTTTTGCTAGCTCAATTGTTACCTCTTTTTTATTAAATGATGCTTGAGCAATAAGCGAAATTACTGCACCTTCTAGTTCTCTAATATTTGTTTTAACAGATTTAGCAACGTATTCAATTATTTCACTAGGTAATTCAACTCCGTCTCGGAATAACTTGTTGTTTAAAATAGAAATTCTGGTTTCATAGTCTGGAACTTGCAACTCGGCAGAAAGCCCCCACTTAAAACGTGATAAAAGCCTTTGTTCAATGTCTTGCATATCAACTGGGGCTTTGTCCGATGTCAATACAACCTGTTTTCCATTTTGATGCAAGTGATTAAAAATGTGAAAAAAAACGTCTTGTGTTCCAGATTTTCCAGAAAAAAATTGAACATCATCAATAATTAAAACATCCATAATTTGATAAAAGTGAATAAAATCATTTCTAGTGTTCTTCTTTACGGACTCGATGTATTGTTGTGTAAATTTTTCAGCTGAAATATATAAGACAGTTTTTTCAGGATATTTTGATTTTATGTTAACTCCAATTGCATGGGCCAAATGAGTTTTTCCTAAACCCACACCTCCAAACACAAGAAGCGGATTGAATGATGTACCACCAGGCTTGTTTGATACAGCAATACCTGCTGACCTTGCCAACCTATTAGCATCACCTTCTAAAAAATTATCAAAACTATAATTTGGATTTAGTTGTGATTCAACTTTTAAATTTCTAATACCAGGAATAACAAATGGATTTCTTAATTCACT
>PKDV01000101.1 GCA_002862715.1 Flavobacteriaceae bacterium
GATCCTGGTCAAATTGATTTGCCAAGAAGAGTAATTTCTGGTTTGAAAGAAGCAATCTTAGTTTTGAGTAATGTTAAAGGAATTGATATGATTTTTCTTGATTACAAAGACGTAATTAGACACAATCTTGTAAAAAAAGTAATTCAAGCTTACACACAAACTGAACACAACAATTAGTGTATGAGTACATTCATAAGTTCAGATTTAAAGTTACCAGGACAAATAAAAAAATATCAGGGAAAGGTTAGAGATGTGTATTATCTTGAAAATAACATTATTGTGGTAGTTGCAACCGATAGAATTTCTGCATTTGATACAATAATGCCCAAGGGTGTTCCGTACAAAGGTCAAGTTTTAAATCAACTTTCATCTCAAATGCTCAAATATTCAAAAAAAATTATTCCTAATTGGTATATTGATTCTCCAGATCCAAATGTAACAGTTGGAAGAAAATGCACTCCAATTAAAGTTGAGATGGTAATTAGAGGATATCTTTCAGGACATTCATTTAGGCAATATAAAAAAGGAATAAGGAATCTTTGTGGTTCAATTATGCCAAATGGAATGAAAGAGAATGATAAATTTCCTAATCCAATAATTACACCATCGACAAAAGCTGACATAGGTTTCCATGACGAAGATATTTCACCTGATGAATTAATACAAAGACAAATTATTTCTCAAAAAGATTACAAAGTAATAGAAAATTACACTTTAAAACTTTTTCAATTAGGTTCTAAAAGAGCATCTAAACAAGGACTAGTTCTAGTTGATACAAAATACGAATTTGGTAAGGATAGTGATGGAAACATACTTCTAATTGATGAAGTTCATACCCCCGATTCTTCAAGATATTTTTATTCAAATGAATATAATTTTAGACAAAAAATGAATTTACCACAAAAACAACTCTCAAAGGAGTTTTTCAGACAATGGCTAATTAAAAATAATTTCTCAGGAAAAAAACATCAGAAATTACCAAATCTCAGCACAAAATTTCTTGACTCAGTTTCAAAAAGATACATAGAACTCTATGAAAAATTATGGGGAGAAAAATTTATAAAAATTAAATCTGATAATATTGGTAAAAGAATTCAAAAAAATTTAAGTTCCTTTTTCAATTCCAATAATTTTCAAAAATGAATTATCAATGACTGTGTTTGCATTAACTTTATAGTCACTTGGGTGATTCCTTAACCACGTAATTTGTTTTTTTGCAAGTCTTCTCGTGTTTCTTTTTATCAACTCAACACTTTCATCCAAATTTATTTTACACTCTAAGTATTCAAAAATTTCTTTATATCCAACAGATTTTAAAGGATTTAAATTTTTGAATTTTATCAAACTTTTAACTTCATTTATTAACCCTTTTTTTATCATTTCATCAACTCTGTCATTAATTTTTTTATATAATAGTTCTCTTGGTAAAATGAGCTCAATCTGAATTGTTTCAAACAATCTTTTTTTATTTTTCGAACCTAAGTATTGAGAATATTTTTTACTTCCTGCTTGACAAACTGAGAGTGCTCTAATTAGTCTAACATGATTATTTAAATCAACTTTTTTATAATATTCAAAATCATATTTCTTAAGTTCTTTTTGTAATTGTTCTATTCCATATTTTTTAAATGAATTTTTCCAAAAATTTGTTATTTCATCGGAAATTTTTGGAAACTCATCAAGGCCATTTATAACTGAGTGTGTAAAAAAGTTTGAGCCTCCAACTAATATGAGGGTATTGTTTTTTTTAAATAAACTATTGATTTTATCAATTGCTTCATTTTCGAAATCTCCTACTGAGTATTTTTCATGTATGCTTTTGTGTTGAATAAAATAATGTTCTATGTTATCTCTTTCTTCATTTGTTGGTACTGCTGTTCCTATGCTCATCTCCTTGTAAAACTGTCTAGAGTCACTAGAAATTATTTGGGTTTTTAATAGTTTTGCTAATTCAATAGAAAATCTAGTTTTTCCAATTGCTGTTGGACCATTAATCACAATAAGTTTAGGCATTGTCATCTAAATTGATAATTTGAGCTAACCTATTTTTACGTATAAACTGCTTAACTAAATTATTAGCATAATTTGAATGATTCACTTTGGTTATTATATTTTTAATTGTTTCGATATTTCTTATTTGATAATTTAAATCTGCAAATCCATATCCGTATAATTTAAAATCTATAATTAGAATAATACTTTTTTCATCATTTCTTCTTCCTTTATCAATTAATAATAAGTTTGGAGAGTTGAAGTGTGATTTTTTTATAAAATTATTCATTCTTTCATTAAAGCTTTTTTGATTTTCATTTTTTATACATGCTCCTAGACATTTATTTAATTTGTAGTTAGAACACTCGTATTCATCAGGTTCTATGCCCATGTAGTTCAAACATAGGTTATATTCTAATGATTTTTTTAATAAAAATTTTCTTGCGTTATTAATATTTTTAAATGTGTAGATATAATTTACTTCATCATGATAATGTGATATTCTTAGATAGTTATAGCCATTCGATTTTATGCCTTGCTCTATTCCAAATTTTAAATTTTGATTTTTATGCTTTTTATTATGTTTTGGACTCAATTTTTTTATTTCGTTCATTTCTTTAAGCAAAGCAATTAGTTCACTTCCAGTTTCTTCACAACTAACACTTTTAGTTTCCAGCTGAAGTTTCAATGACTTTTTGTCATTTCCTAATAAATGTTGTCGAACTCTTTTTCTCATGTTTAAGCTCTTCCCAATATAAATAACTCTTCCTGAGTTATTATGAAGATAATATACACCTGTTTTAGGTTTGGTCTGGTCAATCACATCAATGAACTTAGTTTTTACTTTGTTTCCATTAACGTCAATAATTTTCTGAGTAATAATTTTTTTGGAAGTGTCTTTATCTAACAATAATTTAAATAATAAAACAGTTGCTTTAGCATCTCCAAATGCACGATGTCTATTTTTTATTGGGATTCCTAATGATTTTACAAGCTTGCCAAGTTTGTATGAAGGTAATTTAGGAATTAAAGATTTTGATAACTCGACAGTGCATAATGTTGCCTTGTTAAATTTAAAACCTAACCTGCTAAATTCAATATTTAAAATTCTGTAATCAAAGTTGATATTATGAGCAACTATGATGCAATCTTCAGTAATTTCAATTATCCTTTTAGCAATTTCAAAAAATTTAGGTGCATTAATTAACATTTTTGAATTTATTCCTGTTAATTTCTCTACGAATGGTTGAATTTTTTTTTCTGGATTAACTAAACTTATAAATTGATCAACTATTTTTTCTCCATCAAATTTGTAAATTGCAATTTCAGTAATTGCTTCATCATTAAATTTTCCGCCAGTTGTTTCAATATCAATTATAGCATACATTTTTAATTATATTCTACTACCAAAAATCAAACTTCCAATTCTAATTAAATTACTACCATTTTCAATTGCAAGCATATAATCATTACTCATACCCATCGATAGTATTGAAAAGTTATGTTTACTTTTCCATTTGAAATAAAATTCATTTAATTTTTTGAATTCGTCTGAAATAATTTTTTTGTCACTGGTAAACGTTGACATTCCCATTAAACCAATAATATTAATATTTTTTAAGTTATTTTTTTTTGACAATAATATTTCAGCTTCATCATAAGAAAATCCAGATTTAGTTTTTTCTTTAGCTATGTGAACTTGAATAAGTACATTTATAATTCTATTGATTTTTTTAGATTGTTTATCTATTTCATTAAGAAGCTTAACGCTATCAACTGAATGTATTAAATGAATGAAGGAAACTATATATTTTACTTTATTTCTTTGTAATTTCCCAATCATGTGCCAATTAATTTCATCCGGTAAACTATTCGCTTTTTCACAAAGCTCTTGAACCCTGTTTTCTCCAAAATCAATTTGACCAGAGTGAAAACATTCTAAAATACTTGATTTAGGCTTATTCTTTGAGACAGCAATAATATTAACACTAGTTCCAATCTTTTTTTTTAAATCAATGATATTTTTGGAAATCATTTTAATGTACTTTTTATTTTCTCTGAAATTTTTAAAGCTAAATTCAAAGCTCGTTTCCCATCACTAAGTGTTACAACGACTGGTTTATTATGAATAATTGAATCTGCAAAAGATTCAAGTTCAAAAAGTATTGCATTGAATTCATTAACTTTTGGTTTATCAAAAGTTATAATTTTTTTTACACCTGAATCATTTTTTAAAATTAAATCAAATGGTCCATTTTTTTTTGGAGCATCTTTAATTTTTACTACTTCAACTTTTTTATTTAAATAATCAATTGATACATAAGAGTCTTTTTGGAAAAATCTTGCTTTTCTCATTGACTTCATTGAAATACGGCTAGAAGTTAGGTTTGATATACATCCATTTTCGAATTCAATTCTTGCATTGGCAATATCAGCTGTTTTACTTATAATAGATACTCCGTTTGCAGAAATATTTTTTACTGGACTTTTAATTAATGCAAGCGTTGTATCTATGTCGTGAATCATTAAGTCTAAAACAACTGGGACGTCTGTCCCTCTCGGATTGAATTGTGCGAGTCTATGTGTTTCAATAAATTTTATATCATTTAAGTATTTTTTTGCGGCTTTATACGCTGGGTTAAATCTTTCTATATGTCCAATTTGAACTTTAACATTATTAATTTTTGACAATCTTAATAGTTCATTAGCTTCTTCAATTGATTTTGTAACTGGTTTTTCAATAAATACATGTTTAAGTTTATTTATGGATTGCTTTGCAATTTCAAAATGATTTTCAGTCGGAGTAACAATATCAATGGCATCAACATCATCAATTAAATTCTTTAAGGATTTATAAGATTTCAACCCCAATTCTCTCGAAACTTCTTTTCGAACAGTAGAATTTATATCATAAAACCCTAACACTTTAAATAAATTTGATTGATTTAGAAGTTTTAAATGTATCTTGCCGAGATGGCCAGCACCAACAACGCCTATATTGATATATTTTTTCACAAAACAAATGTAATAAGAATAGCTACTTAAATATTTTACTAATTATTAATTTAATTTACAATGACTGGAGAATCTACAAAACATATGGGGCAAAGAATAAAATTAGTTGGAATTTTGAAGGACAAAGGTATTTTAGATATCAATGTTTTAGATGCAATTTCTAATATTCCAAGACATCTTTTTATGGACAGTGCTTTTCAAAACCATGCATATCAAGACAAAGCATTCCCTATTGGTGAAAATCAAACTATTTCACAGCCATACACTGTTGCTTTTCAAACGCAAGAGCTTAAATTAAAAAAAGGGATGAAAATCCTTGAAATTGGTACTGGCTCTGGCTATCAAACTGCAGTTTTATGTCAAATGGGAGCAAATGTTTTTACAATTGAAAGACAATATAAGTTGTATAGAAAATGTTTAAAAATTTTACCAAAACTCGGTTATAATCCAAAGAAAATAATTTTTGGAGATGGTTACCAAGGCTATTTACCACAATCTCCATATGATAGAATTATTGTTACTGCAGGTTCTAGTGAATTACCAAAAAAATTACTTTCACAGCTCAAAATTGGTGGTTTAATGGTTATTCCTGTTGGCCTCAACATTCAAAAAATGTTTGTAATTAAAAGAAAAAGTGAAAATGAATTTGATAAGATAACTAAAGGAAATTTTAGATTTGTTCCAATGTTGAAAAATAAAAACTAAATTTTAAGATTGTTTTTTCAACCTAGAAATTTCTCTTTTATTTTCTCTCTCCATTATCTTTTGACGTTTATCGTAATTTTTTTTACCCTTTGCTAAAGCAATGTCTAGTTTAGCTAGGCCTTTTTGATTTATATAAAGTTTTGTTGGAATTATTGTTAAGCCAATATTTTGTAATTGTTTTTTTAGTTTTATCAATTCTTTTTTTTCAAGTAGAAGCTTTCTGTCACCCTTAATTTTATGTTTAACATATCCACCTTGGCTATACTGCTCCACATGCATGTTAATAACAAAAAGTTCTTTTTTATCGTTAAAAGAACAAAAACTATCTACAATAGAAGCTCTACCTTGTCTAATTGATTTTATTTCTGTTCCTGAAAGAACAATACCAGCTGTGTAGAAGTCGATAAGTTCATACTCAAAGGTTGCTTTTTTATTTTTAATAACTATTAACTTTTGCATTTTACAAAAATATAACCTTCTTTCTAATGTTAATTTTTTTTTTAATAAAACAATTTTTAAAAAACTTTCATTTCAGAACAAATACATAATTTTAACTTTTTTAAAATAATTATGAATCTTGTAAGAGATAAAAAAATTTTTGACTTAATTGAGTCTGAAAAGAATCGTCAAGTAAACGGTATTGAATTAATAGCATCTGAAAATTTTACAAGCTCCCAGGTTATGGAAGCAACGGGATCTGTTTTGACAAACAAATATGCTGAGGGTTACCCAGGTAAAAGATATTATGGTGGCTGTGAAGTTGTTGATAAAATAGAAACGATAGCCATAGAGAGAGCTAAATCTCTATTTGGAGCATGTTATGCTAATGTTCAACCACACTCCGGTTCGCAAGCAAATACAGCTGTTTATCATGCTTTTTTAAAGCCTGGAGACAAAATAATGGGTTTCGATTTAGCTCATGGAGGTCATTTAACACACGGTTCACCTGTGAATTTTTCTGGAAGACTTTATAAAGCTGTCTTTTATGGTGTTGATAAAGAAACAGGTTTGCTTAATTATGATTCAATCTCAAAAATTGCTGAAAAAGAAAAACCCAACATGATTATTGCTGGAGCCTCTGCATATTCCAGAGATATGAATTTTAAAAAATTTAGAGAAATAGCTGATAATATTGGTGCTTTTTTATTGGCTGATATTTCTCATCCGTCTGGTTTAATAGCTAAAGGGATATTAAATGACCCACTCCCATATTGTCATGTTGTAACAACAACAACTCATAAAACATTAAGAGGTCCTCGAGGGGGTCTAATCGTCATGGGTAACGATTTTGAAAACCCCTTTAATCTTAAATTAAAAAATGGTAATTTAAAAATGATGTCAGCATTGTTAGATTCAGCTATATTTCCTGGAAATCAAGGAGGACCATTAGAACACGTGATTGGTGCTAAAGCAATTGCTTTTGGTGAAGCACTAACGGATGATTTTTTAAATTATATTTTAAGGGTCAAGGAAAATGCTGATGCAATGGCAAAATCATTAATTAAAAGAGGATATAATTTAATTTCAGATGGAACAGACAATCATATGATGCTTGTTGATTTGAGAAACAAAAAAATATCTGGAAAAGATGCAGAAAAAGCTCTAGTAAAAGCCGATATAACTGCAAACAAAAATATGGTGCCTTTTGACGAAAAATCTCCGTTTGTTACCTCTGGAATTAGATTTGGAACTCCTGCAATCACAACCAGGGGAATCAATAAGTCAGATATTGACGAAATTGTTGAGTTAATCGATATTGTAATAAATAATGCAGGAAACGAAAAGGTTATTTTATCAGTTAAGAAAAGAGTGAATCATTTAATGAAGGACAGGCCTTTGTTCGTTCCTTAGTCTATGTCGACTATCACATGTTGGTATGCGCCCAAATCTATAGTTTCGTTGCGAAAAAACCCATTTAAATCTTTTGGTACATTATAAGCACCATTTGTGCTTCCCTTATTCAAAACCTCACTATTTTGATCAATTCCAAAATTATTATTTTCAATATTAATAAATGAGGACTTCTTATTTAAAAATATGTTAGAATAAAAATTTTCATTTTGCCAATCAAAAAAAGAATTTTCGTCTGTATAGTTTTCAGACAAATTGAATTTTATTGAAGAATTTATAACCCTAAGGTTAAATTCATCATTACTGCTTTTTTCAACAAAATACTCCGTAGGCTGGTTGCCATCAATTATACAGTTTTCAAAATAGCCTTTTGTTAGTGCTTCTGTTAAAACTGAATTATCATTAAGCAAGATAAAGTCACTTACAAGAACAGTGGGTGCGCTCCTGTAGCTGTAATCCCAAAAATTCGCAAAAGTACAATGGGTAAATGAGTAATTTCCACCTAAATTAGCAAGAAAAGAATACTGTCCAGCATTTCCAAAAACACTATTTTCAGATCGTATAAAAGCATTTTTAGCCCATAAATTTATATATGAACTATTATGAATTTGTGTATTTCGTAATATCAAACTTTCATTTGCGGAATTTCCACCTCCATCCACTAATATTCCAATTGAAGCATTTTTAATTGTTAAATTGTTTATGATATGATTTTTACTTCCAAATGTCAGCCAAACTGTTCCCCATTGACCCGGAATATTGTCATATTCCGATTCAAGCCTGTCTCCTTGAAAAATAACTTCTCCTTCCATTTTTTCTGGATTATTGCTTAATTCACCATTTATAGATATTGATGCATTATTGGCTACAATAATCCCAGAATTTTCATGAAAATATAATCTTGAACCAGCTTCAAAAATTGCTTTTTTATCAGACGGAATAGCCATATATCCGTAAATTACATAGGGTTTTTCACTCGTAAATATGAGCTGATCATCATTTAAATAAAAACCTTCAATCTCAATATTATCTCCATCTTCGTTACTCCCAATTTGAATTGTTTCTTTAATTCCTTGGTTATTTTTTTTTGGATATAAAAAAATAGCATCAAGCACAAGTGTCATTAAGTTTACTTCTCCAACATCAGAAAATTTAATTTTATCTTCATAAAGGAATTGAGTTTCGTTATCAGAAAGTGTTTTTATGTCTACAGTAGTTTCAATGAATACATACATACTATCACGTGCTAAAATTTCTACATTATTGAAATTTTTTCCAGAAATTCCATCAACATTTAATCTGAAATTTGAAGATTCACCGTTTTCTAAATAAATATTAGGAATTTGAATGTCATCTTTTGTTTTGTTGTAAACTTTTAATGTGTAAGTTGAGGAACCAATATTAGTAAATACAGTATCTAAGTAAATAGTGTCTTTACTAAAAGACAACTCATTTAAATTAACTTGTCTAAAAGAAAGTTCATTTGAACAACTGAATAATAAAAAAATTCCTAATAAAAGAAATAAAATTAAGTATGCTGATGGGTAATTTTTAATTTTTCTTAAAGATCTCAACTTCAAATAATTTATTCCAATTTTTTCCAGTTACAAAAAAAGTTTTTCTACTAGGATGGAATGCAATTCCATTAAAAACATCAATATTTTTATGATTCTTAACCTTTTCTTTCAAACCTGAAAAATCTATAACCCCAACTACAATTCCAGTTTTGGGGTCTATTATTATAACGACATCTTTGCTGAACTGGTATGTATTAGCATAAATTAATCCATTAGCATACTCTAACTCATTAACTTTTGAAATAAAGTTATTATGAGTTACAATATCCTTACTTTCAAGTTCTTCAAATGTCTGTGGATCAATTTTCCAGAGTTTGTAACTACCATCGGTCTTATACAAAAAATTGCCATCACTGCATAATCCCCATCCCTCTGGACTTTTGCTGTATTCAAAAGTATCCAATAATTTAAAGGTTTTTCTATTGTAAACAAATCCAATATTTTCTTTCCATGTTAATTGAATAATTTTGTCTTTATAATGAGTTATTCCTTCAGTAAAATAGCTTTTATTAATAGGTAGTTTTTTTAAAACTTTTCCAGTTTTATAGTCTACTTTTCTCAATGATGAAGTGCCATACTGTCCAGTACTCTCATATAGAGTATCATTGATAAACTCCAGCCCTTGAGTGTAAGCTTCTATGTCATGGGGATATGTTTTTATTAATTTGTATTCATAAATTGAGGGTTTGTTTTTTGCGTATACTCTAAATTTTTTTGAAATTTCATAGATTTCATTTCCGGAAAATAATTTTGATTTCACATTAAATTCACCAGTACTTTTAGCTATGAAATAATTTTTTCTTATCTGTTTTTTGTCAATAAAAAAAATGGCAGAATCAATATCCTTTTTTGTATTTAAAGAAATATTTATCGTGTCATATGGGGTTAATTTCTTATTTGAATTCGATAAACTAATTTCATAGTTTATATTTTGTTTTGTTGAACATGAAAAAATAACAAGTAAGACTGCAGGGACATTAAAAAATATATTTTTCATATCAAAAATTAATTAAAAATATTAATAATGTTAAAATTAAAACTTATAAACCACATATATTTGCCGTGGCAGGTTCTACACAACCAGCTCCTACCGAACTCCCCCAGGACGGAAACGTAGCAAGGGTAGGTGGTTGTAGCGGTGTGATGTAGGTCGCCTGCCTTTTTTTATAAAATGAAAAATTTAATAGTATTTATTACAGGCGCTTCATCAGGAATTGGTTTTTCTACAGCTGAATTTCTTGTTGAAAATGGATATACAGTAATTGGCACGTCTAGAAATCCTAATAAGTATTCAAATTTTAAGTTCCCATTAATTTATATGGACTTAACAAACGAGAATTCAATAAGCAAGGCTGTAAAGCTTGTATATGATAAATACAAATCTATTGATGTATTGATTAACAATGCAGGTGTAAGCATGGCCGCGCCTGCTGAAGAGACTGATTTAGATATGCTAAATGAATTGATGAAAACAAATTTTTATGGGCCAATTAATGTTATTAAACATGTTTTAAAAATAATGAGATTAAAAAACTCTGGAAAAATAATTAATATATCATCCATCGCTGGTGATAATGGCCTTCCTTTTAGGTCAATTTATTCTGCATCTAAAGCAGCAATTAATAGATTTAGCGAAAGTTTAAGGTTAGAGCTTATAAATACTAACATTCATTGTACAGTTTTATCTCCGGGATCAATTAAAACATCAATTGCATCAAACAGATTATATGCCAAAGTTTCTAAAAATTCAGCTTATTTTTCTTCATATTCAAATGCAGTCAGTGACATGAATAACCATATTTTAAAAGGGGTTGAGCCAGAAAAAGTTTCAATAAAAATTGAAAAACTAATTTTGGAAAAAAAACCTAAGCCACATTACAAGGTTGGTCCAATGTTAGAAAAAATGTCATCATTCATAAAATTTTTATTACCACAAAAATTGTACGAAAAACTTCTAGCAAATCATTATAATTTAAAATAAATAAACATGAAATTTTTTATAGATACTGCCAATTTAATTGAAATAAAAGAAGCACAATCTTTAGGTATTTTAGATGGTGTAACCACCAATCCCTCTCTTATGGCTAAAGAAGGGATTAGTGGAAAAAAAAATATCTTTAATCATTATAAATCAATCTGTGATATTGTTGATGGTGATGTCTCCGCTGAAGTAATTTCAACAAATTTCAATGGCATGATAGAAGAAGCAGAGCAGCTTTGTAAAATTGATGACAAGATTGTTATAAAAATTCCAATGATTTTAGAGGGAATTAAAGCAATAAAATATTTAACAAAAAAGAAAATAAAAACTAATTGTACACTTATTTTTTCATGTGGTCAGGCTCTTTTAGCAGCTAAAGCTGGGGCAACTTATGTATCGCCATTTATAGGAAGATTGGATGATGTCTCAACAAGTGGTTTAAAATTGATTGAAGAGATTAGAGAAGTTTTTAATAATTATAGTTTTCAGACTCAAATTTTAGCAGCTTCTGTTCGACACACCATGCATATAATAGAATGTGCAAAGATGGGAGCCGAGGTAATGACTGCCCCTTTAAGTGCAATTAAAAACTTGGCTAATCATCCATTAACTGATTTAGGTTTGGCTAAGTTTTTAGATGATCACAAAAAAAGTAATAAGTAATTATGATTAGTGTATCAAACCTTTCAGTGCAGTTTGGTAAAAGAGTGCTTTTTGACTCCGTTAATATTTCATTTAATAAAGGAAATTGTTACGGTATTATTGGTGCAAATGGAGCTGGTAAGTCTACATTTCTTAAAGTATTGACAGGAAATTTAGAAGCTAATTCTGGAAATATTACTATTGAACCTGGTAAAAGAATTTCTGTTTTAGAGCAAAATCATTTTGCTTATGATGATTATGAGGTTTTAGAGACAGTGGTTAGAGGAAATAAACCTTTATTTTCAATTAAGCAGGAAATGGATAGTTTATATGGAAAAGCCAATTTTTCTGAGGCCGACAGTGAGAAAGTAGGGGAGTTGCAAATTAAATTCGAGGAGATGAATGGGTGGAATGCTGAAAGTGATGCTTCTACTTTGCTTTCAAACTTAGGAATTGATTTACAACTCCATAATTCTAATATGAGTGAAATAGATGCTAAGAGTAAAGTTCGAGTTTTATTGGCTCAAGCGCTATTTGGTAATCCAGATATCCTTATCATGGATGAGCCTACAAACGATTTAGATTATGACACAATAAAGTGGCTAGAAAATTTTTTAGCAAATTATGAAAATACTGTTATTGTTGTTTCTCACGATCGTCATTTTCTTGATGCTGTTTGTACGCATATATCAGATATAGATTTTGGAAAAATTAATAATTATTCAGGTAATTATTCATTTTGGTATGAGTCCAGTCAACTTGCTGCAAAACAGAAAGCTCAGCAAAATAAAAAAGCTGAAGAAAAAAAGAAAGAACTTGAAGAATTTATTTCTCGTTTCAGCGCTAATGTTGCTAAATCAAAACAAGCAACATCAAGAAAAAAAATGATTGAAAAATTAAATATTTACGATATACGCCCATCATCCAGAAGGTATCCAGCAATCATTTTTGAAAGAGAAAGAGAGGCTGGAAATCAGATTTTAAGTATAGAATCATTGTCTTATGAAGAAAATGGTATTGTTCTTTTTAAGAACATTGATTTAAATATGACTAAAGGAGATAAATTAGTTGTTTTTAGTAAAAACCCGAGAGCTACCTCAATTTTTTATGAAATTTTAAATAATAATATAAAGTCTAGCTCTGGAAAATTCAATTGGGGTATAACTACTAACCATAGTTATCTACCAATCGATAACGCAAATTTTTTTGAAAAAAATATTTCGTTAGTTGATTGGCTACGTGATTTTTCCAAATCTGAAGAAGAACGTGAGGAAGTTTTTTTAAGAGGTTTTTTAGGAAAAATGCTTTTTAGTGGGGAAGAAGCTTTGAAGCCATGTAATGTTTTATCAGGTGGTGAAAAAGTACGATGTATGTTATCCAAAATGATGATGGAAAAAGCAAACGTAATAATGCTTGATGAACCAACCAATCATTTGGATTTAGAATCAATAACAACACTTAATAATTCCTTAATAAATTTTAAAGGAAATGTCCTCTTTACAACCCACGACCATGCTTTTGCTCAATCAATTGGGAATAGAATACTTGAGATTACGCCAAATGGAGCAATCGACCGTCAAATGAAGTTTGATGAATATATGTCAGATTCTAAAATTAGGGAATTAAGAAAAGAAATGTATGTCTAAATAATTTTTTTTGCTTGCTCAATTTTATCACTTGGAATAAAAAGTTGCTGAACCATAACAGTTGAACCAAACCCTGCAAACCTTGCAGATTCAGACTCATCTTTTACCAAAGTTTTTATATTGGCTTCAAGTAAAGTTTCACGCAATTTTTGAACTTCAAAAATATTTCCCGTATAAAAATGAACAAATCTTGATTTATTAATTGACATTAACGATTGAAATATTTACTTCTCCATATGGCTTCATTAAAATTTTTACCACTGGCAAAACCATAGTAAATGACAATAGCACCAATTGATTTGAATACAAATAAATGAACCAATATTGAATCACTGATTGATGGATTTGGGGTGAAAAGAGAAATTGGAATTAATGAAGATACAATTATACTTAATGCAATCGTCGCGATGCAAATATTAATCAAGTTCTTGTAAGGCCAAACCAGAAACTTTCTGAGCGGATGGAGATCATTTCCCCATTTATGTATGAAATAGTAATAACCATTTCCTAAATCAGCAAATAGTAGGGGATCATCATAGTTTTCTAATTTAAACATTTTTGAAGGAGCCATAATTTTCAAGTTTTCATATGAAACCCCGTGTTTTTTTTCAATTTGTTGTAATTTAATTGATGCTTCTGTAGGAAAAACTCCTTTAAATAACTTTGCATCCAGAAATCTAAGTCTAAAATCAATGCAAGTTTTTTTTATATCATTGATGTGATAAATATTTTTAGGATCTAATTTTTTTAGCTGATTTGTATTGAACTCAACAGTGTTGTTTTGATTTATTGTTATTTCTTTTACTTTATTGAGTTCATTATACAAGTTGGTAGGTGTAAACATTTTCTTTTTTTTTAGCATTACAAATATATACATAACTTACAAACAATCAATTGTTTAACGTTTGTCAAACAAATATTATTCACGAAGTGTTGCACCAAGTTTTTCGATTAGTTTCTTAATGATTTTTGAAATAGTTTTCTCAATAATTTTTTCAGTTAAAGTTTTTGATTTGTCTATTAAACTTATCGCGAGTGCATATGATTTTTTACCACTAGGTATTCCTTTTCCTTTGTATTCATCAAATAATTCAATCGAGCTAATTAAAATTGGAGCACATTGTTTTGTTACATTTTTTATTTGTTCAAAGTTAATTTCGTCATCAATAATTATTGAAATATCTCTTTGAACTCTTGGATATTTTGATAAGCTTTCAACCTTCAATTTATTTTTTAAAATCTTTTGAACTTTATCAAGTTTTATTGAAGCAATAAATACATCCTGTTCAATATTTATACCTTCATAAATATTAGATTTGATTTTTCCAATTTCCCCAATAATAATTTCTTTGCTTAAAATTTCAATAAACTCATAATAAAAAGGATTTTTAGAAATTTTGAATTGAATTTTTAATCCCATTCTTTCAAAAATTGAACCTACAATTCCTTTAACAAAGAAGAAATCAGATCTCAGTGGTTCTGATATCCAATTTGGAATATGTTGGAATCCTGTAGTTGCTATAGTCAGGTACTCTATTTGGTTGTAATTATTTTTAGACTTTTTATATCCACTTCCAAATTCAAATAACTTGAGATTGGTTTCTTGTCTGTTAATATTAAACTCAATACTTTTTAGTAAACCAAAGATTAGGTTATTTCTCATTTCAGAAGTCTCTGTACTTAAAGGGTTAATAATTTTTATAGAATTTTTATTGTTTTGTAATTCTGATGTAATTGAGTTGTTGTACACCTCATAAAACCCTTTAGAAACTAAATGATTTGCAATTTTCTTTTTCGTATGAAATTTTGAATTTTCTTCAAAATTAGGTATTGAAATTTTTATTTTATTTTCAACTGGAACACTGTTGTATCCGTAAATTCTAAGTATTTCTTCAACTATATCGGCTGGTCTTCTAACGTCATATCTATATGACGGAACTTCAAGTCCAAAAGATAATTCACTTGCATGATAAATTTTTATATCTAATCCGTGCAATATTTTTTTTACATCTTCATTTGGAATCTTGAATCCAATTAGTTTTTCCATGTACTCAAATTTTAACACAACTTGAGTTGGTTTTATTTTGTTTGGATAATTATCGAAAATATCAGATGATATAAAACCTCCTGCAATTTCTTGAATTAAAATTGCAGCTCTTTTTAATGCATATTTCACCAATTCAATGTCAATGCTTCGTTCATATCTAAATGATGCATCTGTATTAAGTCCATGTCTCTTTGCTGTTTTTCTAATAGTTTTTGGTTCAAAATATGCACTTTCAATAAATACTTCCTTAGTATATTCATTAACTCCAGTACTTAATCCTCCAAAGACACCTGCTAAACATATTGGTTTATTCCCATCGCAGATTACTAAATCTTCTATATCTAATTCTCTTTCAATACCATCAAGTGTAATCAATTTGGTTTTTGATTTTAATTTTTGAACTCTAATAATCTTAGATTTAATTTTATCAACATCAAAGGCATGTAATGGTTGGCCTAGTTCATGTAAAACGTAATTTGTGATATCAACAATGTTATTGATTGGTTTTACTCCAATAGCTTTCAATTTATCTTTGATTTTTTTTGGAGACTCCTTTACCTTTACTCCACTAATTCTTACTCCACAATATCTTGGCGCTGAATTTGAGTCAACAACCTCAACTTGAATATTTCCTTTGTTATTTTCAACGTGAAATGAACTCACAGGTGGAGTTATCAAAGTCGGCATGTCGCTGGTTTTAAGTAAGAATGCTCTTAAATCACGTGCAACTCCTAGGTGACTCATAGCGTCAGAACGATTTGGAGTTAAACCTATATTAAAAATCTTGTCTTTATAAATTGAAAAAACTTTATTTAGTTGTGTTCCAGCTTTGTGCTTTGAATCAATCAACATAATACCATCTGTTTTTTCACCCATTCCAATTTCATCAGCACCACAAATCATACCTTCGCTTAATTCCCCTCTAAACTTACTTTTTTTAATTTTTATAGGTTCTCCGTAATTGTTAAACAACGTAGTTCCAACAGTTGCTACTACCACGGTTTGATTTTTATCAACATTTGGAGCTCCACAAACAATTTGAATTGGTGAATTATCTCCAATGTCAACTTTTGTAATTTTTAATTTTTCTGATTTGGGGTGTTTAAAGCAATCAAGAACTTTTCCTACACTTAAGCCATTTAAAGAACCTTTAACTGATTCAAATGAGTCTATCCCTTCAACTTCCAAGCCAATACTTGTTAGAGCCTCACCGATTTCTTTTGGACTAAGTTTGGTGTTAATAAACTCTTTAAGCCAGTTATATGAGATTAGCATTTTTAATTTTAATATAAATATACGACTATGAATTTTTAATAACTATCCGATGTATTTCCAAATATTATTTCCTTTCTCAATTTTTTTTAAAGCATTGGAAATGTTAATATTCGCTTTGTTTTCAATCTTTTTATCATATTTAATTAACTCATTTACTGCATGTCTAGAGATTTTAAATATTTCATTATCATTTTTTATATCTGCAATTAAAAATGTAGACAATCCACTTTGTTGTGTACCCATAATATCCCCAGGACCTCTCATATGCAAATCAATTTCTGCAAGTTCAAAACCGTCCTGAGTTCTAACCATAGAAGTTATTCTAGTTTTTGCTTCTTCACTCAATTTTAAATTTGTCATAAGAATACAATAGCTTTTATATGTTCCTCTTCCAACTCTACCTCTTAATTGGTGTAACTGTGATAGACCAAAACGTTCGGCACTTTCAATAACCATAACGCTTGCATTTGGAATATTGACTCCCACTTCAATTACAGTTGTAGATACCATTATTTGTGTTATTCCATTTTTAAATCTTTCCATTTCCAAAGCTTTATTTTCCGAATTCATTCTACCATGCATAATGCTGATTTGATATTTTTCGTTGGGAAATTCTCTACATATACTTTCATATCCATCCATTAAATCCTTATAATCCAATTTTTTTGATTCTGAAATAAGAGGATAAACAATGTAGATTTGTCTTCCTTTCGATATTTCTTCTTTTAGAAATTTAAAAACTGATAGTCTTTTTGATTCATATCTGTGAACTGTATTAATCGGCTTTCTTCCTGGTGGTAATTCGTCAATTACCGAAATATCTAAATCACCATAAACTGTCATTGCCAATGTTCTTGGTATTGGAGTAGCTGTCATGACTAATACGTTTGGCGGAACTGTATTTTTTAACCACAATTTTGATCTTTGAGCTACACCAAATCTATGTTGCTCGTCAATTATAGCTAGACCAAGATTTTTAAATTTTACTTTTTCCTCAAAAAGTGCATGTGTTCCGATTAATATCTTCATGCTGCCATTATCAATTTTATTTAAAATATTTGTTCGCTCTGATTTTTTTGTTGATCCTGTTAAAATTCCAATTTCAATTTTCAGTGGGTCACACATGGATTTAATTTTATTATAATGTTGTTGAGCAAGAATCTCTGTTGGTGCAACCATCGCAGATTGCATGTCATTATCTATACAAATAAGTATTGTTAAAAAAGCAACAATTGTTTTGCCTGAACCTACATCTCCTTGTAATAACCGGTTCATTTGGGCATTACTTTTCAAGTCTTTTCTAATTTCTCTAACTACTTTCTTTTGTGCATTTGTTAAATTAAAAGGCAAGTATTTTTCATAAAACTCATTAAAATATTTACCAACATTTGGAAATGAAAAACTTTTTAAATCTATTTTTCTTTTATTTTTTTTTAAAGCCAATTGTAATTGTAAAAAAAACAATTCTTCGAATTTTAATCGATACTCTGCATTATTTAAATCTTTTTGATTTTTTGGAAAATGAATATCAAATAGTGCCTTTTTTTTATCAACTAGTTTATATTTTTTTAAAATATCATTAGAAAAAACTTCATTGATTTCCTTTTTATAATCTTTTAATAAATTATAAACTGATTCTCGTATTTTTTTTTGTGTCAGTCCAGCTTTTATTACTTTTTCTGTGGAGGGATATATTGGTTGAAAACTACCTTTTTTATGTTTTAATTTTTCATAATTATAAATTTCAATTTCAGGATGTGGTATAGATAGATTATTTCCGAACTTATTAACCCTCCCAAACGCTAGATATTTTTGGTTGATATTTATTTTAGATTCAACCCATTTAATTCCTTTGAACCATACAAGTTCAACGCAACTTTTTTCGTCACACAATTTTGCAATCAGCCTGTTTCCTTTATTACCAGAAATAATTTTTAAATCTTTAATAATTCCAATAATTTGTATTTCAGCGGAAGTTGAGTCAATTTCACTTGGAGTATAAAATTTACTTCTATCAACATATCTTCTTGGGAAAAAATACAGCAAATCATTAAGTGTGTAAATTTTTAGTTCTTTTTCTAAAACTTTTGTTCTGTTCAAACCAAACCCGTTAATGTAGCTTATTGATTTATTTAAGGACATAAATACTAATATAAAATTTTCTGTTAATAACTATTTGTATTTAAACTTCAAAAAACATCAAGGTTTTCTATTTTAATGCTATGATTAATGATATTAGTCATTTATTAAATGAAGCTCAATTAAAGCCAGCTCTCCACAAGGACGGTCCAATGATGGTAATTGCTGGTGCAGGTTCTGGAAAAACTAGAGTTCTAACCTATAGGATCGCTCATCTATTGAGCGAAGGGATAGATTCATTTTCAATTCTAGCTTTGACTTTTACTAATAAAGCTGCTAGAGAAATGAAAGATAGGATTGCTAAAATTGTTGGTGAAAGTGAGTCAAGGAATTTATGGATGGGAACATTTCACTCAGTTTTTGCAAGAATTTTAAGATCGGAAGCACATTATTTAGGTTATCCAAATTCATTTTCAATATATGATATTCAAGATTCAGAAAAATTGATTTCGTCGATAATTAAAGAATTTAAATTAAACAAGGATATATATAAATTTAGACAAATTAGAGCAAGGATTTCATCATATAAGAATAGTTTAATTACTGTAAAAGCATACTTTAATAATCAAGAACTTCAAGAATATGACAGGGAATCAAAAAGACCTGAATTGGGAAAAATTTATAAAGAATATGTTGAAAGATGCTTTAAAGCTGGAGCCATGGATTTTGACGACTTATTATTAAAGACAAATGAGCTATTAAATTTATTTCCAGAAGTTTTATTTAAATATCAAGAGAAATTTAAATATATTTTAGTTGATGAGTATCAAGACACAAACCATTCACAATATTTAATAGTAAAATCACTAGCAGATAAATATCAAAACCTTTGTGTTGTTGGAGATGATTCACAAAGTATTTATGCATTTCGAGGAGCTAATATTCAAAATATTTTAAATTTTAGCAGGGATTATCCAAATTCCATAACTTATAGGTTGGAACAAAACTACAGATCAACAAAAAATATTGTAAACACTGCAAATGCATTAATAAATAGAAATCAAAATAAGTTGGAAAAAAAACTTTGGACTGACAATCCTGAAGGTGATAAAGTAGTTATTCAAAGGTGTCCAACCGATACAGAAGAAGGAAGATTTGTTTCTGAAAATATATTTGAAACGTCTATGCAATATCAGCTGTCATATGATGATTTTGCTGTATTATATAGAACAAATGCTCAATCTCGTTCAATTGAAGATTCTTTAAGGAAAAGAAATATTCCATATAGAGTTTATGGTGGAGTATCTTTTTACCAAAGGAAGGAAATTAAAGATATTTTAGCTTATTTAAGACTCATTGTGAATAGCAATGACGAAGAAAGTCTTAAAAGAATTATTAATTACCCCACAAGAGGTATAGGTCAAACTACTATTGATAAACTAATCCTTGCCACTAAATCTTATGATTGTTCATTATATAATGTAATTGAAAAAATTAATGATATCTCAATAAATATCAATAATGGTACAAAATTAAAATTGATATCTTTTTATACGATGATTGAATCGCTAAAGATTCAATCCAAAAAATTAAATGCTTATGATTTGGCTTTCGATTTGACAAGAAAAATTGGAATTATTGATGAATTAAAAAAAGATATGGGACCAGAATCTATTTCAAGAATTGAAAATGTTGAGGAACTGCTAAATGGAATAAGAGATTTTGTTGATGGTCAAATGGAAATTGTTGATGCAAAAGCCTCAATAGTTGAATTTCTGGAGGATGTGACACTCGCTACTGATTTTGATAATGAAATTGTAGATAAGAAGTCAGTTTCTTTAATGACAGTTCATTTAGCAAAAGGGCTAGAGTTCAAAAATATTTACATAATTGGTATGGAAGAGGATTTGTTTCCATCAGCTATGAGTATTAATTCAAGAGAAGATTTAGAAGAGGAGCGACGTTTGTTTTATGTTGCAATTACTCGAGCTCAAGAAAGATTAAATATTTCATATGCCCTCTCTAGATTTAGGTGGGGCAAAATAATTGATTCAGATGCTAGCAGATTTTTAGGTGAGCTAGATGAATCGTGCATTTCTAAAAGAGGAGTTGGGCTTAAATCAAATTCCAATAACTCCTCATATATTGACTCAAATATTTTTGACAATAACCCTATTAGATTTTTCAAACCAAAAATTAAAAAATCTTCGACTAAAAAATTAAAGATTGTTCCACCAAAATCAAAAATGAAATCAATCAAAAATTTTTCAAATAAAACAGAAATAAATTTAACTAGCCTTAAGGTTGGTGATATTGTTTCTCACTCAAGGTTCGGTAAGGGTGAAATAAAATTAATTGATGGAACTGACGGTAACCTAAAAGCTGTAGTAGACTTTTTTCACTCTGGCGAAAAAAGCCTACTATTAAGATTTGCAAAACTAAAAGTGTTATCAGATGAAGATTAATTTGATGCAGCTTCCATTCCCTGCTCAAGTAAATCAAAAAACTGGTCAAGTTTTGGTAAAACAACAATTCTAGTTCTTCTATTTTTAGCTCTTCCTGTCCAAGTTTCATTATCATCTATTGGTACGTAGTAACTTCTTCCTGCAGCAGTCATTCTGGAAGGATCTACTAAAAAATCGTTTTGCAAGACTCGCACAACAGCGGTAGCTCTTTTTACACTTAAATCCCAGTTATCAATAAGCACGTCGCTATCCTTTTTTACCGGAACATTATCTGTATGTCCTTCCACCATAAATTCAATCTCAGTTTTATCATTAATAACTCTGGCTACCTTTCCGAGAACTTCCTTGGCGCGATTTGTTACAGTGTAACTCCCACTTCTGAATAGTAATTTATCCGAAATTGAGATAAAAACCACTCCTTTTTCTACATTCACTTCAATATCAGAATCATTGATGTCAACAAGTGCCCCTTTCAAACTGGTAACTAGTGCTAGTGTAACAGAATCTCTTCTTGTCACCGCATCTTGCATTTTTGTAATTCTTAAATCTTTTTCTTTTAACGATTCCAGTGAGCGTTCAAGATTTTCTGCTCCTTGTTGTGATAGGGTAGTAAGGTTACCCATATTATTGATTAACTCTGTGTTATTTGCTTTTAAAAAAGAAAGTTGATCTTTTAAAGCTTCTACAGTGGCATCAACTTTTGCTTTTTCATCAATTAATGAATTTAACTTAACTGTAGCTGTATTAAGCAAGTCTTTTGTTTCTTTTTGTTTAGTTTCAAGAGCAGTGTATTTCTTTTGTGAAATACATGAGGAAAATAAAATTGGAATTGAAATTAGAATTAAAAAATACTTTTTCATTGAATTATAATTTGAAAAGTTAAAATTAATAGAAAAACGCATTAATTTAATATTTCTTGTGTAAATTTTTAAAAAGATTCATATTAAGTATGACACTAAATAACTTTAATGGATTTACGGTTCCATCTCTTTTTTTAAAATTGATATTGAAATTTCTCATAAATGAAAAATACGCTTTAATAATTGCTTTTACCTGTTGAGTTTCTAATTTAAAAAAGAAGAATATAATCAAACCAAAATCAATAAATAGCCTACTAAAAAAAACAAATAATAATATTAGTATTGGGAGGTTTTTTGTGTAACATATGAGTGAGTTTCTTATATTAAAAAACAATTTTTTGGGATTATCATAGTTAAGTGTGCTGCCTCCTAAATGAAAAACTTCAGCATCGCCTGAGTACCAAATTTTATAACCATTTCTTTTTAATCTGAGACAAATATCAATTTCTTCAAAATGCATAAAAAATGATTCATCAAATCCATTCAAATCTTTAAAAAGCTTATTTCTTATAAAAAAACAAGCTCCACTTGCCCATGTAATTTCATAATTTCCGTTGTATTGACCTAAATCTTTTTCACAGCTATAACCCAATCTGCCATTGCAAAAAGGAATACCATTAATGTCTAAAAAACCACCTGCAGCTCCTGCGTATTCAAAATAATTTTTTTTATAATAATCTTTTATTTTTGGTTGAATTACAGATATAAAATCATTTTTTTTAAACAAATTTAAAATTGGTGCAGTCCAATTTTTTGTGACTAGAACGTCTGAATTAATAAGACACAATATTTCTTCTTTAATTTTTTTTATTCCTTCATTATACGCTTTTGCATATCCAAGGTTTTTAGCATGTTTAATAATAGTTATGTGAGAAAAGTTTTTTTCAACATAATTAATTGATTTATCAGACGAACAATTATCGATGAGATATAATTTGGAGTTTGTCGAATATTTAACAATTTTTGGAATGAATTCTTTTAACAGTTCAATTCCATTATAATTTAATATAACTACAGCAAGTTTCAAATCTTTAAATTTTTAAATGAAAAATCATTAATAAAATCGTATGATTTTTTTTTGTCATCTTTTTTAAAGTAAAAAGATTCATTTCCATTAGTTATTAAAAGATATTTTGAATTAAGTTTAGACTGGTATATTGCAATTTGATCAAAAACACTTTGATTGATTTTTACTTTTGGAGATTTGCATTCCACAAGAAGTATAATTGAAGCTTTTTTTCCAGTAATCATTATGTCAAATCTCTTTTTAATGTTTCCGTTTAATTTAAATTGCTTCTCAATTACAATTCTTGTTTTGCTTATACCTCTACAAATAAAACTATGTATTACATGTTGTCTAACCCATTCTTCATCTGTAAGTAAAAAAAAATCTCTCCTTACTTCGTCAAAAATATATCTCTTATTATTGATTATTTTAGTTCTAAAATTATAAATTGGATAATTTAATTTTTCCATTTGTGCAAATTTGTTAAAATATCTTGTATTCTTATAATCAAATATTAATCTCCTTAAAAAAACTGGAATTTAAGCCAATATATTTTCTCACAGGTGATGAGCCTTATTTCATTGATAATATTGCGAATTTAGTTAAGAACAAATCAATTATGGATAGTGAAAGAGATTTTAACCAAAATATTTTTTATGGAAAGGATACATCTGTTGATGAAATCATATCTGCTTGCAAGCAATACCCTATGATGTCAAATAAAAGGCTTGTTTTAGTTCGTGAAGCGCAAGAACTTGCAAGAACAATTCATAAGTTCGAAAACTATTTTGATAATCCTTTAGATACGACCATTTTAGTTATATGTTTTAAGTATAAAAAAATTGATAAAAGAAAAAAATTTTTTAAAAGTCTTTCAAAAAATGGAATTTTTTTCGATGGCAAAAAGTTGTATGAAAATCAGATTCCCTCATGGATTGAATCACATGCTAATAATTACGGCTTAAAAATTGATCTCAGAGCAGCATCTCTAATGTCGGAAAACACAGGCTCGGATTTAAGTAAAATTGATAGCAACTTGAAAAAACTTTTACTTGCCGCTGGCAACGCTAAAACAATTACTTCAGATGATATCGAAATATACATCGGTGTCAATAAAGAATTCAATAACTTTGAGTTAAGAAATGCAATAGGAGATGGAAATAAATTAAAAGCATTTAAAATTGCTCGTTATTTTGGTAAAAATTCAAAAAAAAATCCTGCAATACTTACAATCTCGAGTTTATATGATTTTTTTTTACAAATTTTAAAATACCATTCTTTAAAGTCCAAAAACCCTCAATTTGTTTCAAACGAGTTGGGAATTCACCCTTACTTCGTTAAAGATTTAGAAAAGGCCTCAAAAAGGTATCCCATAAAATCAATTACTCCAATTTTAAGAAGAATAAGACAAAGTGACCTCACTTTGAAAGGCATAAATTCTGTAACATTAACTGAGTTTGAAATATTAAAGCAGTTACTTATTAGAATAATCTAAATTTCCGGATATTTTTTTGGATTTGATTCATGCATAATTTTGTAAGCCTCCTCATATATATCTTCTTTTGAGGGTTTTGAAAAATAATCTCCATCAGTGCCATATGCAGGTCTGTGTTCCTTTGCTGTAAGCAGAACAGGATTACAATCAAGCAATGAATAAATTTCCTGATTTTTAATTAACTCAGATAAAATATAACCACTTCCACCACCAGGAACGTCCTCATCAACAATCATAAGCCTGTTGGTTTTATTTAAACTGGCAGAAATTAATTTTTTTCTATCAAATGGGATTAATGTTTGCACGTCAATTACTTCAATTTTAATGCCTGAATCTTTTAAAATACCTGCTGCTTCCACAACAATATTGACAGTGGAGCCGTAGGACACAACAGTGATATCATTTCCATCAATTAATTTTTCACACAAACCTATCGGTACAGTGAATTCTCCTAAATTTTTGGGAAGTTTTTCCTTTTTTCTATAACCATTCAAAGGTTCAATTAAAAGAGCAGGATCGAAGCCTTTCAATAAAGTGTTGTACATACCTGCTGCTTGAGTTAAATTTCTTGGAACCAACACAAAAATTCCTCTGAGAAGTCCCAAAATTCCACCCATAGGAGAACCTGAGTGCCATATACCTTCCAATCTATGTCCTCTTGTCCTAATAATTAATGGTGCGATTTGCTTTCCTCTTGTTCGGTAATGTAAAGTAGCCAAGTCATCACTTAATAATTGTATTCCGTATAATAAATAATCCAAATATTGGATTTCTGCTATAGGCCTTAAGCCTCTAAATGCCATACCAATTCCTTCACCAATAATAGTTGCTTCTCTAATTCCTCTGTCTGAAACTCTCTCTTCTCCAAAAATTTCTTGAAGACCTTCTAGTCCTTGATTTACGTCACCAATTTTACCTGTATCTTCACCAAAAATTAAAAGTTTTTTGTTTTTATCAAGAAGTACTTTAAAATTTTCTTTTAAAACAACTCTCCCATCCACCTTATTTTCATTAAGTTCATATTCGGGCTTAATTTCATCAAGATTCAATGAAGAAGACTCAAACTCATTGTAAAGCTTATCGCTGTAAAGTTTTTGAGTCGAATTTTTTATTCTACTCCACCAGTTTTTCAAATTTTTTACTGAATCTTTTTTTAAGTTTGTGGTTTTATATAAAACTTTTCTTACTTCTTCGTAAATACTTTTTCTGTATATTAAATTTTTGCTTAATGCTCTTAAACTTGATGAAAGAAATTCTAAGTTTGGATTTTCTTCGTATATCTTATTTATCAGATTATAGGCTTCCTTTTTTTGTTTTTCTATGGGCTTCAAATAATTGCTCCAGGCTAAATCTCTGCCTTTTTTTGCATCATCACTAGCTTTTTTTTCAATATCTTGTATTTGTTCCTTAGTCGCAATATTTTTATCAATTATCCATTCCCTGAATTTTAAATTACAGTCTTGTTTTTTTTCCCAATCTAACCTTTCATTGGATTTATATCTTTCATGAGATCCTGATGTTGAATGTCCCAGTGGCTGAGTTAGCTCAGTTACGTGAATTAATACAGGTACATGTTCTTCTCTTGCTATTCTACTTGCTTTTGTATATGTTTCAACCAGAGCTGGATAATCCCAACCATTTACAACAAAAATTTCAATTCCATTTTCCTTGCTTTTCCTTTGCATACCTTTTAAAGCCTCTGAAATGCTTTCCTTAACAGTTTGATACGAGTTATTAACTGAAATACCATAATCATCATCCCAAACACTAGTAACCATTGGCACTTGCATGACACCTGCCGCATTAATGGTTTCAAAAAAAAGACCCTCACTTGTGCTAGCGTTTCCAATTGTACCCCATGCAATTTCATTTCCATCATTTGATAGCCTTTTATCAATTGCATCAGGGTGCTTTTTAAAAAATTTTGAGGCATAAGCCAATCCAAGTAATCTAGGCATTTGAGACGCAGTGCTAGATACGTCAGAAAAAGAATTTTTATTTTCTGTGAATGGAATTAAATTTCCAACCTCATCTAAAACATCAGAGTTGTAATGTCCAATCATTTGTCTTCCTGATGACATTGGTTCATGAATAGGGTCAGGGTTTCCATAAACGTATGAAAAAAGATTTTCTGTATTAACTAACCCAATTGCAATTGCAAATGTCATATCCCTATAATATCCAGAGCGAAAATCACCTTTTTTAAAAACTTTTGCCATAGCAACTTGAGGTAGCTCTTTACCATCACCAAAAATTCCAAATTTACCTCTGCCTGACAGCACTTCCTTACGTCCTAAAATACTTATTTGGCGACTTAAATAACATATATAATAATCATTTAAAATATCATTTTTAAAATCATCAAAAGTACCAACTGAATTAGCTAGGTTAACTGTTTTCATAGCACTGCAAATTTAAAAAAACTTGTTTATTAATAATTTAAAACCAGCTTCGAGAAAATAATTTTGAAATTGTTGATGGTCTTAATGATAATTGCAATCTAATTTTCTTTGTATAGAAGTTGTTTTTGTAGATTGAACCAGAACTATCAGCAATTGGAAAATGAATCTCAAAAAAATCTGGAATTATATTTAGTGAGATTCCAGAACCCCAGTGATACTCATGTGTAAACTTTTTATTTTTTATGAATCCTAGCTCAAAATATCCTTCAATCCATTTCCAAATCGTAGTACTAAAAAGTGATGTTATCATTAATTTGTCAGCTGTCTCATAATAATTTGAAGTTTTCATTGCTCCATCAGCTTTAATATACTGTTGACTATAAATACCATCACTCTCAGATCTGCCATACAAATCATATTGAAATAAATAATCATTAACTCTTGAAACACCAAAATCAAAATAGTTATCGCTGTTTTTATTACTAAAAAAATATCCACCAAATAATCTTAATGACACTCTTCTGTTTGGAAGAAAGTATTTAATTAATTCGGCTTCAGCTTTAATTTTTTTGAATCTACTTGCAAGTTGAAGCTCACTATTTAGAAATATATTTTTTAATGCATTTCCAGTATTTTTTTGGTATGAAACAGAAGTAACGCCATAACTTTTTCTTTCTGAATTTTCAGATTTATTATGAAGTCTAATAGACGTGTGTTTAAAAGTAAGTGACGATCTTAAATTATCCTTAAGTCCGTTAGCCCTAAAAAAATATTTTAAAGTAGGATTGAGTGATATGTATCTTGAGTTATCCGCATAATGAAAACTAGAACCAAAGACACTTAATCTCGTCATATAATTGGATGAACCATTTTTGTATTTAGAATAAATTAAGTATCCCAACCCATTTAATTTGTTCGAGAGTGTTCCATAGCTAGGATTTATTTTAAATTTTATTTTTTCAGCAAGTAAACTGCTATTTCCTAAATTAATACCGGTAATAAAACCATCGTATAAATTATACCCAAATTCAGGGCTTACAAGCAAAATTGAACTTCCGCTTTTAGGAATATCTTGAAATAGACGAAATTTCAGATTATTTTTTAAAAACTTATTTTGAAACGAATAACTGTTATTGCTCACTTGTCTTTCAGGAATTAAATGATTTTTATCAATAATAACGGATTTAATGTTAGATTTTGTAGGGTTTAGTTCTGTTATTAAATTAGAGGTATTAATCCATTTTTTTTTATAGACGCCATCTTCATATTCAGTAAAAAGAGGAAAATAAAGTTCAAATTTATTTTTCAGGTTGACTAAAGGTAAATCATTACTTTTCGTAGATTCAATAGCCTTTATAGTATAATTTACTTCATCAATTTTTTTAACTTCTAATTTTAAATCTGGATTATTGTTTTGATTTATATAATTGTCAAAAAACCAATCAATTGGTTTATTTGTTTTTCCTGCTATTTTATTTCTAATATCAACTAAAACTGAAGTTGAACTATTTAATTCTTTTATTACATCTATCAACAAATCGTCCTCAAGAAATTCGTTTAAATAAATCAGTGACATTGTCCCTCTACTGGGGTTTGCAATCTCTCTGTTGTATCGAGTTAAATCATCAATTTCACTTGAAATTGATTGTCCTCTGTTTTTATTTGCAGAAATATTTCCCGCTATCTCGAAACTTCTATAAAAAGGAGCATGAATAAAATTATATTTTTTTAAAATTGCTAATCTATCTAAGTTTCCCATTAACTTAGTTTTTGGATATTTTTCATTTAAATAATTATTAAATAAAAAACCTGAAATGGCATCAATTATCCATTCATCATCAGTTTGATATCCAAATTTCTGAATTAGTTTTCTATCAATTGATGTTTTTAAAATTTTAAGTTCAAATAATTTAAAATTAGAGAAGGCACCCAAAATCTTTGGAATATTTTTAATAATTGGAATAGGTTTTTTATCATAATCTTTTTCAATTGACCAAAATAATTCTTCACTTTGTTTTGGAAAAAATCGACCTGTATATTCGATTATTTTTTTGAAAATTTTTTCGACATCCTCATACGATAAATCGCTGCTATTCATGTCTGTTATTAGTACATTATCACCAAAATTATATGATTTAATTTTTGATTTATTGCTAATAATCAATGGAATATTATTTTGTTTGGCTGTGAAACCATTTTTTGGAATTAATAAATTGTAAGAGTTTGGAATATTTATGCTGTAATTTGTTGTGCTCTTATCAATTGGTTTTTGTCCATAGCCATTATTATTTTTAATCTCCCAGTCTCCACTTTTGTTAATTTTAGCAACGCTGAGATGCCAATTGTATGTAAATACATCTTTGTGCTTATTCATTCCATATTTAAACACTCTTGAGTTAGGTAGTTTTATTTCATAAATAACAGAAAATAAAATTTTTTCACCAGGTTTTAAATAATCAATTAATTCAATTTTAATTATATCTGAGTTGTCATCGAGTCTTTTCCATTTCAATTTTTGATTTTTAAATAAAACTGATTTTATTTTGGTGAAACCTCTATCATTTTTATTCGATCTAATTAATCTATAGTCAAATTCTTCAGCTAATTTTAAACCAAGATTTGATTTCATGGATGAATAAGAATTATTCCAATCAATTAAAAAAATGGATTTTATCTTTTGATTGCTTTTATTTATCCAGTAAATCTTATGATTTATCTCAAAAGGATTTTTGCCATCCCATTTTAAATCAATTATTTGATTGTTTTGTGAAAAGCAAAATAAAAATGTTGACAGAAAAAAAAAATTGCAAGTTTTTTTCATTAAAAATTAGGGCTAAATGTATTTTTGGTGTGAAATTGCATAATATGTTCTACGGTATCATCAACATTATCCACAATTTTAATTAAATCCAAATCTTCGGGGCTAATATTTTTATTCTCTTTTAGTAACGTTGTTTTAATCCAATCCATCAAGCCTGTCCAGTATTCACTGTCATAGAGTACTATTGGAAATTTTTTTATTTTTTCAGTTTGTGTAAGGGTAAGTGCTTCAAAAAGTTCATCAAGTGTACCATACCCACCAGGCATAACAACAAATGCTTGAGCATATTTCACAAACATCACTTTCCTAACAAAAAAATATTTAAAGTTTATTAATTTATCTTCATCAATAAATGGATTTGGATATTGTTCAAATGGAAGTTCTATGTTCAATCCTACAGAAGTACCTTTTCCAAGCTGAGCTCCTTTGTTTGCGGCTTCCATGATTCCAGGTCCCCCACCTGTAATGACTCCAAATCCTTGTTGAACAATTTTCTTAGCTAGAAGGATAGTTTCTTTATAATATTTGTGCGATGGTTCAGTCCTTGCCGATCCAAATATTGACACGCAAGGCTCAATCATTCCGATTCTTTCAAAACCATTAACAAATTCCCCCATTATTTTAAATAACTCCCATGAGTCTCTTGACTTCATTTCAACCCAATTTTTCATACTTACGTGATTAATTCATTTTTTAAAAATTTTCCAGTATAATTATTTTTTTGTGCAGATATTTTTTCAGGAGTACCAACACAACATATACGTCCACCTTTTTTACCCCCTTCAGGACCTAAATCTACAATATAGTCCATTTGTTTTATAACATCCAAGTTATGTTCGACAATAATCATGGTGTTTCCCCGGTCAACTAGTTTGTTTAATACATTCATCAAAACTCGTACGTCATCAAAGTGTAACCCCGTAGTAGGTTCATCAAGTATGTACAGAGTTTTTCCAGTGTCTTTTTTTGATAGTTCTGTAGCTAATTTAATCCTTTGCGCTTCACCTCCTGAAAGAGTAGTTGATTTTTGACCAAGGGTAATATAGCCAAGTCCGACGTCTTTTATGGTCTTAAGTTTTCTAAATATTTTCGGATAAGGTTTAAAAAAATTACAAGCATCACTAATGGTCATATTTAAAATGTCGTTAATTGACTTATTTCTGTATTTGATTTGAAGTGTTTCTTCATTAAAACGTTTTCCAAAACATACATCACAATCAACATAAACATCGGGAAGAAAGTTCATTTCAATAGTTTTTACTCCAGCTCCTTGACAAGTTTCACATCTGCCTCCTTTTACATTAAAACTAAACCTACCAGGTTTGTATCCTCTTATCATTGCTTCAGGTGTTTTTGTAAAAAGAGCTCTGATTTCTCCGAAAACACCTGTATAAGTTGCTGGGTTACTTCTTGGTGTTCTGCCTATTGGTAATTGATTTATGTCAATAACTTTATCTAAATTTTCAATTCCTTTTATAGATTTAAATTTTAAAGGTTTTTTTATTGATTTAAAAAAGTGCTGATTCAAAATTGGATATAATGTATCATTTATAAGTGTTGATTTTCCGCTGCCTGACACACCTGTTACCCCAATCATAGAACCTAATGGAAATGTTACATCAATATTTTTCAAGTTATTGCCGTTGCATCCAAAAATTGATAAAAATTTTCCGTTACCTTTTCTTCTTGATTTTGGTATTTCAATTACCTTTCTTCCTGAAAGATAATCTGCTGTTTGAGTATTTTTTTTAAGCATTTTAGACGGAGTTGAAGCCGCAATAATTTTACCCCCCTTTTCCCCAGCTCCTGGTCCTAAATCTATAATATAATCAGATTTTTTCATGATGTCCTTATCATGTTCAACAACAATAATTGAATTACCAATATTTTTTAACTCAATTAAAGATTCTATCAATTTATTATTGTCTCTTTGGTGTAGACCAATGCTCGGTTCATCAAGAATGTATAAAACTCCAACAAGTTTTGAGCCAATTTGTGTGGCAAGTCTAATTCTTTGCGATTCACCACCTGATAATGTTTTTGAGCCTCTACTCAAAGAAAGATAGTCTAAGCCTACTTTTATTAGAAATGAAATTCTTTTTTCAATTTCACTTAAAACTTCTTTGGCAATTAAAAACTGTTTTTTTGATAATTTATTTTTTAAAGATTTAACCCATTTATTAAGTTGGATTATATCCATCTTGGATATTTCAGAAATATTTTTATTGTCAATTTTAAAATATAGTGACTCTTTTTTTAATCTCGAACCATTACAATTTGTACAAATAACTTTATCCATAAAATTTTTAGCCCATCGTTTAAGTCTTGTTGAATCACCATTTTTGAATTGATATTCTAAAAATGGAATAACACCATCATATTCAATCTTGTAGGTTCTGGTTAATCCAAGTGTTTTAGATTTAACTGAAAAACTCTCATTACCTCCGTTAAGTATAATATTTAGAGCTTCTTCCGGAATATCTGAAATTTTATCTGCTAATGAAAATCCATACCTTTCGCCAATAGCTTCAATTTGTCTAAAAGTCCAGTTATTTTTTTTTTCTCCGATTGGTAAAATTCCACCCATATTTATTGAGATTGATTTGTCTGGAATAATTTTTTTTTCGTTTACTTCGTAATTGTAGCCTAATCCGTTACATTTTTTACACATTCCTTTTGGGGAATTAAAAGAGAATGAGTTTGGCTCAGGAAGAGCATATGAAATCCCTGTGCTTGGACACATTAAATTTCTGCTGTAGTACTTAAGATTTT